>DATMNJ010000272.1:0-4342 GCA_035569175.1 Thermoanaerobaculia bacterium
GGGGATCCGCATCGCGGTCGAGGCGCCGGAGGGCCTCTCTGCTCTGGGTGATGCGCGCCTGTTGGCGCGCCTGATTTCCAACCTCCTCGGAAATTCGGTCGAGGCGCTCGGGCGATCGGGCGAGATCCGGCTGTCGGCGCAGCGGATCGGGAAGCGCATCGAGCTCACCATCGAGGACGACGGCCCGGGCGTGCCCGCCTCGATCCTGCCGCGGCTCTTCGACCCCTACTTCTCGGCCAAGAGCGGGGGAACCGGTCTGGGTCTGGCGATCGCCAAGAAGATCGTCGAGGAGCACGGCGGCGCAATCGCTGCGGAGAACCGTTCGCCGTCGGGGTTGCGTGTGCGGTTCGACATCTCCGCCGCGAACACGGGCGGCGAGACAGCGTGAGAACGCGCGCCGGCGCGGCCCTCCTCGCTGCGCTCCTCGTGGCGACGGGCTGCCGAAAAGGGGACGCGCCGAGGTCGGCCGCGGCGCCTCGCCTGCCGAAGGGCGACGTGGTCTGGCTGACGGATCCGCAGGCGGCGCAAGACCCGGCGCTCGACGGCGAGCTCGGCCGGCTCGGAGCGGTCGCGGTCTTTCTGCCGGGAGGAACGCTCGGGGCTGCCGCGGGGCCGGAGAGCCTCGAGATGGCGCCGCCTCCGCCCAAACCCCTCGAACAGGCGCCCGTCGTCCTGGTCCTGCGCCCGAGCGAAACGCTCGTCGCGGCGTTGACGACCGCGGACGGTCCCTCGGAAGCCCTGGCGGTATCGGCGGCTGCGACACTGAGCTCTTCGATCGCGGGCGGGAGGCTCGGCCGCGTGGCGGGAGTCCACCTCGACTTTCCGTTTGCGCCGCAGGCAGCGTCCCGCTACGCCGCGTTCGTGGTGGCGCTGCGGCGCGGCCTCCCTCATGGGATGTTCGTCTCGATCACGCTGAGGACGCTGCCGTCCGCCGAGGAGGACCGCAAGAGGTTCGTTGCGCTGCTCGAGGCCGCCGACGCCCTGGTGGCCATCGTGTTCGGGCCAGAGCCGCGCGTGGATCCCACGGCAACGGATGCCTTGCGGCGTCCGTGGTGGGCGGCCTACGACACGCGGGCGGTCGGGGAGATCCAGGGGCCGGGAGGAGTGGCGCGGGGGCCGCTTCCGGCGCGGCTGGTCGAACCGCTCTCGGGCAACGGGCGGTTCCAGTTCGAGAACGACCTTTCGGTCAACGACGGGAGCGTGTCCGCATTCACTTTGACGGCGCGCGCACCCGTGCGCCTGGGCGGGCTGGAGTTTTCGCCCGGCGACCGGATCGCATTCCGCCTACCCGCGATTCCCGAGATGCTCTTCCAGCTGGGCTCGAACCTGGCGGGCAAGCGGTACGCCCTCGGGCGCGCGATGATCTTCGACGGCGCGTCCGAGGCCGAAAGGGTGTTCGACCTCGCGGCGTTGGAAGACATCGTGCTCGGCCGGTCGCTCGCGCCCGTTCTGGAGGCGAGCGTGAAGCCCGCCGGCAAGGGGGCGGTCGCCGTCGAGCTCGTCAATCAGTCCCACCATGCGTCGGTCATCTCTCGCGTGGACAACTGGGTGGAGGTGGATCTTTTCCCGGCGCATCCGGCCGACGTACAGATCGGCGGGTTCGACCGGTACGAGGTCTACGACCGGGCGGGGCAGGCCGTCACGCCCGGCCGTGCGACGGTGGTGAGGTTCTTCGAAACGCTCATCGCGCCCCTCGAGCACGTGACCCCGGCGCGCATCCTGCTCCGGGGACCGCTGCCGCCCGGCTGCTGCCGTTTCCGGATGCACGCCATTTCCGCCGCGGGTCCCGAGGTGGCCACGGATTGGAGCGCGCCCGCGCCCCCGCCGGAACCGACGAAGCCTCCGCCTAGGAAGAAGCGGACGTAGGCGGGGACTCCTTCCGGCGGAAGAACCCGTACACCTTCCCGATCGGGCCCGACACCACGAAGGCGAGCGCGAGCGTCACGAGGGCGAGCTCCGGCCGGTAGCCGACGATCATGAAGAAGACGGCGATGGCCGGGAGGATCCAGGCCGGGCGGCGGCGCTTCAAGTCGAGGTCCTTGAACGACCGGTAACGGATCGTCGAGATCATCAGGTAGGACAGGACGAGCGTCAGCGCGAGCAGGCCTCCCATCCACATCCGCGAGACGAGGCGTTCCGGGGTGGCCAGGACGATGGTCGCGACCGTCCCCGCGCCGGCCGGGATCGGGAGGCCGACGAAGTAGCGCTTGTCGACCACGTGCGCCTGGATGTTGAAGCGCGCCAGGCGCATCGAGCCGCACACGACGAAGAAGAAGGACGCCGCCCATCCCAGGCGGTGAAAGTCGGCGAGCCCCCAGGAGTAGGCAAGGATCGCGGGCGCGACACCGAAGGACACGAGGTCGGCCAGAGAATCGTACTGCTCGCCGAAGGCCGACGTGGAGTGGGTCATCCGGGCGATGCGCCCGTCCAGGCCGTCGAGGACGCCGGCCGCGATGATCAGGACCGCCGCGAGCTCGAAGGTGCCGCGGATGGAGCACCAGATCGAGAGATAGCCGCAGAAGAGGTTGCCGACGGTGAAGAGCGTCGGGAGGATGAAGAGCCCGCGCGACAGCCTCTCCCGGGAGATGCCGGCCACGTCAGCCGCTCCGCGGCCAACGGGCAACCGCGGTGCGCCCGGCCTTGAGCTTGTCGCCCTTCTTGACGAGCACGTCGGCGCCGTCGGGCACGAAGAGGTCCACGCGCGAGCCGAAGCGGATGAGGCCGATCCGCTGGCCGCGGGCGAGCTCGTCGCCGACGCGCGGATAGAAGACGATCCGCCGGGCGAGGGCACCCGCGATCTGCTTGAACGTCACGCTTCCCGGCGCGGCGACGAGGGTGATCCGGTTCTGTTCGTTCTCGATGGAAGCCTTGTCGGAGAAGGCCGCGTCCTTGCGGCCCCGGACGTAGGCGTAGTCGGCGAGGCGCCCCGCGACGGGCGCCCGGTTCACGTGGCAGTTGAAGACCGACATGAACACGGACAGGCGGCGGCGCGCTCCGGCCGGGGCCTCCGGCGCCTCGGCGACCGAAAGCACGGTGCCGTCGGCCGGGGACACGATCGTGTCCTCGCCGCCCTCGGGTTCGCGCTCCGGGTCCCGAAAAAACTGGAGCACGAAGAGTGTTGCGGCCCCCAAAACGGCTGCCGCCAGCGGGTGGCCGGTGAACCCGGCCACGCCCCCGGCGGCGAGTGGCGCAATGATGAAGGGCCAGCCTTCGCGGGCGATCGGAACCCTCAGCTGGCAACCTCCTCGCGGTGGTTGCGGGTGATCGCCTCCATGCGATCCTTCAGGAGGAGCTTTTCCTTCTTGAGGCGTTTCTCTTCGAGCTCCTCGTCTTCGGAGAGGCGCGATTTCTCGGCCAGTTCGTGCAGCCGGATCTCGTGGTGGTGGTGCTCGTCGCGAAGACGGGCAAACTCGGGGTCGGACACGGCGATCTCGCTGTTCCCGTTTTCCATCGGGTCAAACCTCCTTGTCTTGTGTTCGAGAAAAGAGGGCGAGGCGGGTCACGGCCTAAGTCTAGTCCCGGGGTGGGAGGGATTCAACGGGGAGAAAACCGGCAGGCAGAAGGGGTCTTTTCCGAATATTCCTACGTTCTGCGGTCTCCGGCGTGCGGCCCCGGCTCCCCCAGGGGAAGAACCAGCACCAGCGCGTCCTCTCCGTCCTGGTAATAGGCTCGCCGGCGATAGGCCTCCGCGAAGCCGTAGGACCGGTAGAAGGCGCGCGCCGCGTCGTTGGAGACGCGGACCTCGAGCGTGATCGCCGTCGAGCCCATGGAGCGGGCGCGCGCGAGGGCGTCCTCGAATAGGGCGCGGCCGTATCCCTGCCGGCGCAGGCGCAAGTCCGTCGCGATCTTGTTGATGTGGAACTCCTCGTACAGCGAGACCGCGAAGAGATAGCCCCCGACCCGGGGCTGCGCCCCCTCGTCGTTTCCGAGCACCCGGAGGTAGCGGTGCGGCTCGACGAGCTCGCTGGCAAAGAAGTCCCTCTTCCACGGAACCGGGAAGGATTCGGCCTCGATGCGGGCGATCTCGTCGAGATCGAACGGACCGGGCGGGCGCAGGCGGTAGGGCCGGGCGCGGGGCTCACGCAGCGCCATGCTTCTCCTCGGCGGCGCTCGGGCGCGAGTAGATCGCGAGAGGAGCGCGCCCTCCGGCGTCTTCCCGCGGGCTCCGAGCGATCGCGGACGCGAGGGCGGCTGCGGTGCTCACGGCCGGCGCGGGCGGGGCGAGCGGGAGGAGGAGATCTTCGGGGAGCGCGACGACGCGGTCGCCCGCCGCGAAGGACCGCACGCCGTCGGCCCGCAACAACGCGGCCGGCGCAAGAGACCGGACGCGGAGGCCCGAGAG
>DATMNJ010000273.1:0-3687 GCA_035569175.1 Thermoanaerobaculia bacterium
CTGCGAGCACGTCCGCGGCTGGGAGGGCCTCGCGCGCCTGCTCGGCGAGCCTGACCTGCCCCATTTCAGGAAGAGAGAGAAGGAAGCTCCGGCGCACGAACCTCCGGCGAAGGCGGGCTAGCCTCCCTCCAAAAACAGAACGGGGCGGCCAGAACGGCCGCCCCGACGCGATTCGGTTCGAGCGGAACTAGGGCGTGGGTTTCGGCGTCGGTTTCGCCGCCGTGTCCTTGCCCTCGACCTTCTTCACTTCGCCTGAGACCGCGTCGCCCGTCTTCTTCGCTTCGCCGCCGACAGCCTTGCCCGCGTCCGTTGCGCCCGTCTCGACGGCCTTGGCACCCTTCGAGGTGTCCTTGGCAACGACCTTGGCGCCCTTCGACGTGTCCTTGGCGACGTCCTTGCCGACCGTGCTCGCTTCGGTGCCCACGGCCTTGCCCGCTTTCGAGGTGTCCTTGGCAACGACCTTGGCGGCCTTCGACGTATCCTTGGCGACGTCCTTGCCGACCGTGCTCGCTTCGGCGCCCACGGCCTGACCCGCCTTGGAAGTGTCCTTGGCCACGTCCTTGGCGCCCGTCGAGACGTCCTCGCCGACCTTCTTCGCGTCCTTGTCCACGCCTTCTTCGAGCTTCTTGAGCTCGGAGGGCGCCTTCGTCGGAGCCGGGGTCGCGTCCTGCGCCCGTGCCGCCCCCGGCAGAGCCGAGGCCACCACGAGACCGACCGCGAGGGTCCATCGCTTCATCACCTGTCCTCCTTGTTTTCGTTCATCCTCAGGGATGCCCGGGTCTGGGCAATCCGGATCGGCGCAGACTATACCCGCGGGGCGCCCCAGAAATGGGACTTTCGTCCAATGTCACGCGGGCGGCCCATTTCCCGCCGGGCCCGGCGCATGCTTTCCGGTGAGCTGGTCAAGCAGGCGCAGGGCCTCGGGATCCTGCGGGTCGAGCTCCAGGAGCTCCTTCGCATAGCCGATCGCAGCCGCCCAGTTCCGGGCCTTCGCGCTGAAGGAGGCGAGCGCGGAGAGGATCTCGCGGTTTCCGGGAAACCGCGTGTGGGCCGCCGCGAGGACCTCGAGCGCCCGGCCGGTCTGGCCCGTCGAGTCGAGGGCGACGCCGTAGACGTACGCGTATCGGGCCCGTTCCGGCGGAAGGGCCGCCGCCTTCTCCAGCTCCTTGAGGGCCTCGGGCATGCGCTTCCGGCGGACGAGCGTGAGGCCCAGGGCATGGTGGATGCCCGGATCGCGCGGCGCCGCCGCGAGACCCTGGCGCAGGATCTTCTCGGCCTCGTCCTCGCGCCCCGTCATGCGATAGAGGTCCGCGAAGTTGACGTACGTCACCGCCAGGGCCGGCATCAGCGCCACGGCCGTCCGGTACTCGGTTTCGGCGGGGCCGAGATCGCCCTGCTCGACGGCCACGCCCGCCAGGTTCAGGTGCGCCTCGGCCCGGTCCGCATCGACCTGCTGGGACTGCACGTACTCCGCCAGCGCGGCGTCGAAGCTCGCGCGTTCGGAGGAATTCATCGTGTCCTTCGGGACCGAGGCGAGGGTGCGCGCGGCGTCGATGCGAACCGTCCGGATCGGATCACGCAGCAGCGGCGACACCAGCGGAAGGCGCGCGGCGGGCTCGAGCGCCTCGGCGCCCGTCAGGGCACCGTCGCGCACGATTGGGTCCGAATCCCCGAGCGCCCGGGCGAGCGCGGCGCTCGCGGTCGAGCCGGCGTTGCGCCCGAGCAACGAGGCGGCCGTCGCGCGCCGGATCGTCGGCCTGTCCGAGTCTTCGACGAGGCGCTGGAGGGCGGCGTCCGAGCCGGCGAACTCCTCCTGTGCGGCATGGATCGTCTCTCCGTAGGTCGGCTCCTTCCGGAGCCGATCGCCCCACCATCTCAGGGCGGCGTCCGAGGCCCACTGATTCGACTTGCCCTCGTGGCACTGGACGCACGCGTTCGGCGCTCCGATCGCGGTCGATAGGTCGGGTCGCGGGATCCGCATGCTGTGGTCGTGGCGCGCGTGGACGACCATGTAGTCGCGGGTCGGCATGTGGCAGGCCACGCATTTCGCTCCAGCCGAGCCTGTCTTGTGAAACGTGTGCTGCGGGTTGTCGAACTTTTCGGGCTGGTGGCACCCGCCACAGACCCGGTCCGCCGAGCCCTTGACCTTCAGGTCGTGGGGGTCGTGACAGTTGGAGCAGGTCACTCCCGCGGCGTACATCTTGCTCTGGCGGAAGGATCCGTACTCGTAGACCTCGTCCTCGATCTGCCCGTCCGGGTAGTAGAGGCCCTCCGACAGGAGGGCCGGCCGGTGCGTCTGCATGAGCGGCTGGCCATAGACGTAGTCGGCGGTGACCACGGAGCGCCGCGCGTGGCAGCGGCCGCACGTCTCGATCTCGGCGTGGGACGCCAGGGGCGCGCTGCGCTTCGCGATGCCCGTCTTCAGGTCGAAGTCCCAGGTCGCCCTGTCGTTGGCGAGAGCGACGGCCAGTCCTTTGTCCGCGTCGGCCGCGTTCGCTTTCCCCGCCTTCACGGCCTCGCCCCAGGCGACGTGCGCCGAACCGGGGCCGTGGCAGGCTTCGCAGGACACGTCGAGCTCCGACCAGGTCGTGGCGTAGGTGTTGGACGCGGCGCTGTAACCCTTCTTCACGTTCGTCGAGTGGCAGTCCGCGCACATGTAGTTCCAGTTCTGGTACGGCCCGGTCCAATGCAGGGGATCGTCGTGCGGCACGGCCTCCTTCGGAAAAAGGTGGAACCACCGCTGCCCGCCCTCCGCCTTCGGCCGCGTGTCCCAGACGACGTTCAAGGCCTGGTAGCGCCCGCCGGGGAAGGCGATGAGGTACTGCTGGAGGGGAAACACGCCGAACGTATAGGCGACCGGGTACTCATGAAGCTTGCCGTCGGGGCCGTCGGTCCGCACGAGGAACTTTCCGTCCCTCTTGAAGAACGTCGAGGTGACGCCGAAGTGCGTGAAGGAGGCGCCGTCGAAGTTGCCGAGGATCGTCTTCCCGGTGGCCTCCTGCATCGCGAGGTCGTGGTGGGAGCCCGTCCACCGGCGCTCCTGCTCGGCGTGGCAGGGCGCGCACGTCGCGCGGCCGACGAACGTCGCCCCGGCAGTGCGAGGAGCGAGGGTCGGCGTGGTCGCGGCCGCCGGCGACGGGCCGTTCCGCTCACGGCAGCCCGCGGCGGCGCCGAGCAGGGCGGCCAGCGAGAGGCCGGCCAGGGCCCTGGTCTTCGCGCGCACGGCAGGCATCATAGCGGGTGCGGTGAGCCCCCCGCCTCGCGCGCGAAGAGCCGGCGCGCGAGGGCGCGATACGCCAGGGCCGCCAGCACGGAGCCGACGAGAAGGAGCAGGATCAATACCAGGCCGCGCCAGAACGCGTGGTCGACGACGCGCTTCAGATTCTCGCCCGTCTCCTGGCTCACGCGCGCGATCGCAGGAACGGACTTGTCCACCGAGCCGAGGAGCGTCGTGAGATCCCGGGCCATGCCGCCGAGCTCCGTCGCGGCCTTTCCGTAGTCGAGGGGATCGAACGGCTTGCTCGGAGGACCGGGCGGCGCCGCGCCCTTCGAACCCGGCGGCGGCGACACGTAGTGCACGAATGCGTCGAGCGACTTGATCGTCGCGTCGAGCGACGTCGACATCGCGGTCCCGGCTTCGAGCGTCTCCCGCGTCTGGCCGAGCAGGGTCCGGATCGTGGCCTCGCG
>DATMNJ010000274.1:0-5385 GCA_035569175.1 Thermoanaerobaculia bacterium
AATGGGCCTCGGTCACGCGCCGCAGCAGCTCCGTGAACGCGGTGGGATAGGGGCTGGCCAGGCTGACTTCGCTGGCGGACGTCAGGGTGAGGGTCAATCCGGCCCGCCGGGCATCTTCCACGATGGGGTCGAGGTAGATCCGCGGATCCACTCCCGGCGGAACGGAGAGAACCACGACGCGCCGCGGCCGGTCCGGATGCTCGGGATTCCGATAGGAGGGGGACCAGACGAGCCGCGCCTCGAGGAAGGACGCGTAGCGGTCGGGCAGGATGGCGAGCTCCTTCGGATCCTGGAGGACCCGGTCGAGATGACGCAGGGGCTCCGTCAGGGGCGAGCTCAGGTGATTGGCGAGCATCTCGAATCCCTCGACGACGTGCGGGTGCGGGGTCACCGGCTTCGAGTTGAGCTTCGGCCACCGAGCCTGGAGCGCCTGGAGCGGCGCTTCGGACACCGCCTCGAACTCCGCGAACGCATATCCCGCCTGAAGGGTCTCGAGACCCCAGAACCGGACGTCGCGGAGGATGACCTCGGTCGTGCCGCCCTCGTTCAGGACCTCGCCGACACCGGCGAAGAAGTCCGGACGGTGCTCGAGCAGCCAGCGCGCCCCCCACTTCTGCCCCACCTCCTCGTCGGCCTCGCCGAGGAACAGGACGTCGCGGGCCGGAACGATGCCCGTGCGTTTCAGGTTCCGCATCGCAAGCGCTTCAGCGAGGCCGAGCGACTTCATGTCGTAGGCTCCGCGGCCGTACAGAAAGCCGTACTTGATCTTGCCCTCGAACGGCTTCGCTTCCTTCCATCCCGGTTCATACACGTCGACCACGTCGATGTGATTCAGGAGGAGGAGCGCGCCCTGGCGGGTCTTTCCAGGGATTCGCGCGAGGACGTTGCACCGTTCCGGAGCCGGGCAGACGACCTCGACCTCGATGCCTTCGCACTCGAAGAAGCGGCGCAGGAACTCGGCGCCCTCCCGCTCGCCCTTGCTCGGCCGGGTATCGATCCGGATGTAGTCGCGCAGCAGGCGCACGGGCTCCTCCCGGAGCCACTCGGCCTCGGGCCGCCTGATGTCCGCGGCCTCCAATCGCGTCAGCGGGGCCGGCTTGCGCGTGCAGGCCGCGCCCATCACGCACAGGGCGATCACCAGCTTTCCCGTCCTCGCCGCGCTCCTCATGACGCCTCTCTCCGCGACGGGACGAAAAAGAAGAGTCCGGCCGCGATCACCCCGAAGAGTATGGGCCCCCAGCCCGAGATTTCGAGCCCCGGAACGCGCTCCTCCCAGGAGAGGACGTGCCGGCCGGCCGGAATCGGGACCGCGCTGAAGGCCAGCTGCGCCGGGACGGCCTCGACGGGGATCCCGTCGAGCCGGATCGCGCGGTAGGGCCAGTACGCGCGCAGGACGAACAGCCAGCCGGGGTCCGCGGCGCCGAGCTCGAGGGTCAGGTGTTCCGCCGCCTTCTCGACGATCCGGACGGAGCCCGGCCTCGCGACGCCTGCGCCGGCTCGTCCGGTCTCGAGAACGGCCTCGCCCTCTTTCAGGCGCGGCAGCGCGCCGAGCGCTCCGAGCGCCCCGCTCGCCTCGGTCCACCGCTCGAGAAGTCGAACATCGGGCAGAGCGCCCGCGCTCTCATCCCAGGCCTGGAGCGCGTCTCCGCCAACGCGCCGGTAGCCCGCGATCGGATCCTGGTCGGCGAAACGGATCCCCCACCGCAGTGAGAGGCTGCGGAAGAACGTCCCGGAGTCCGAGAACCCCGTGGCCATTCCGGCGATCTTCCGAAGGCTCTCGACGCGGGAGAGATCCCCCACGTCGAAGTCCTCGTTCAAGACGAGGCCCCGTTTCCACAGAGCCGGAGTGTGCTGGGTCCAGGTACGGCGGCTGAAGTCCGAATAGAGAAGCGTGGCGTCTTCCATTCCGGCGGCCAGGACCGACGGCTTCCGAAAGAGCACCTCTCCGAGCGTGCGGTAGGCCCCCTCGGGATCCCGACGGTTCACGAATCGGGCGAAGGCCGTGGGCCCGAGGACCTCCTCTTGCCGGAAGGACAGCGCGATCTTTCGGTTGGCCTCGATCGGAACGGCCGTCAGCAGCACGAGGGCCGCCGCGAGCGAGGCCGGCGTCCCGCGTCCGAGGCGATCGATCGCGATCAGGGTCGCCATCCAGAGGAGGCCGCCCTCGGCGAGCGCGAGGGGCAGGCTCGCCCGGGCCCTCGCCGTTCCGAGCCCGGGATCCGCGCCGATCGCTCCAACGGCCAGCCGCGAGGCCGCGCCCGGCTCGAGGAACGCGAAGAGGGCCATCGCCGCGAAGGCCGCCCCGGCGACGAGGGTCCAGCGCGGAACGCGCCGCGATTGACGCAGGAGGTCGAGGCCCACGGCGGCGAGGATCGAGAGGGCGAGGACGATCGCGACGGCGAGCTTCTCCGGATTACGCAGCGGCAACGGGGACGACACACCCGCGGCCCAGGCCAGCGGAAACAGGCTCGGAAGTGTCGAGACCATGAGTGCCGCCACGACGAGGACGCGCGCGAACCGCACGCCTCGCTCCCGCGCCCGCCAGGCGGCCACCGCCGCGATGACCGCAAACGCGCCGCAGTAAAGGGTGTTGAAGATGCCGATGGGACGGCCGTGGTACAGCGGCCAGCCCCACAGGGACCGGCTCGTCATGTCCCAGGCCGGTCCGAACGGATAAGGCACCGCCAGCTCGAGCAGCCGCAGCGGATGGATCGAGAAGTAGATCGCCTCCGAGAGCTTCATGCCGAGCACGGCGCGGTTGGTCTGCGGAATCCAAAGCGCGGTCGCCACGATCTGCGGCGCGGCCGCGAGCGCGCCGAGCGCGAGCGCGGCGCCGAGCGCCAGGGCCTCGCGGACACGGGCCGGAGGCTCGCTTTCGAGGGCGATCCAGAGCCCCGCGCTCGCGATGGCGAGCCCCCCGGTAAAGACGTCGCCCGCGAGGAAATCGAGAGCGAAGAAGCAGGAGAGCGGCAGGATGCGCCGCCACGGTTCGGCGGCCGGGCGGCTGACGGCCCAGAGAATCCAGGGCAGAAGCGTCATTCCCGGATGGATGTGCGGAAAGAACACCTCCGAGACCGCGACGCCCGAGAAGGCGTAGGTCACGGCACCGATCCAGGCCGCCGCGCGCGAGCGGCCGAGCGAGCGGAGCAGGACGAGCACGCCGAGACCGGACAGGATCCAGTGGAGGACCGAAAAGAGCTTTGCCGAGACCGCGAACGGCAGGACCGCGAGCGCGGCGCGGACCGGATAGAGAGCGCCGGCGTTGGGGTTGGGGACGAGGGGCCGCCCGCCGGAAATCTCGGCGGACCAGACCGGGAGCCTTCCCCGCGCGTAGGCGTCGTGGATGGTTTTCTCCATCGGCAGGTTGTAGGCGATCAGGTCCCGCCCGCTGAAGTTCCGGCGCACGAAGAGCGGAACGGCGTAGGTCGCGACGACGAGCGCCGCAAACGCGAGCCCCGGCAGGGCCGCGCGCCATCGCGGCGCGGGGGGCCGGGCGCGCGTCGAGCTCAAGGACGCGCCGCCACCGGCGTTCTGGCCGAAAACCAGAGCGCCGCCGCAATCGCGGCAAAGAGAGGCGGCCCCCAGCGTGACACCGCGAAGCCCGGAATCTCCTCGCGCCACTCGATCACGTGCTCCCCGGCGGGCACGCGAACCGCGGTGAACGCGAGCTGAGCCGGAACGGTCTCGACGGGTATCCCGTCCAGGCGGACCGACCGGTGGCCCCAGAACGCGCGCAGCACGAAGAGCCACGCGGGATCGGGTCCGGAGGTCACGAGGCTCAGGCGCTCCGGACTGCGCTCGACGACGCGCACGAGGCCGGGCCGCGCGACTCCCCGGGCCGAGCGGCCGCTCTCGAGAACGACCTCGTCGGCCGCCAGCCGCGTCAGCTCTCCGAGCGCGGCGAGCGCGTCCGGCGCCTCCCGCCAGCGCCCGACGAGGCGAATGTCGGGAAGGGCGCTCGGGTTCTCGTCCCACCCCATGAACGCGTCGCCGCCGAAGGGGTGGAAGCCGCCGAGCGGCGCCTGGTCGCGGAACCTCACGCCGAAACGCAGCGAGAGCGACGAGAACAGGCTCTCCGCCTCCGGGCTCGCCGCTTCGCGCGCCACGATCTTCCGAAGGCTGTCGACGCGCGACAGATCACCCCGATCCACGTCGAGGTTGAAGACCGTGCCTCGGCCCCAGAGCGTCTGCACGTGGTATCCCCAGCGGCGACGCGTCAGCTCCGTGCCCCAGGGACTGGCGCGGTCGCCCTCCAACTGCAGCGGGCTCGGCGCGCGGTACATCGCCTCGTCGATCGTGCGGTAGGCGCCGGCCGGATCGCGCCGGGCAATCGCGCGGGCAAGGGCCGTGGGCGCGAAGAGCGAGGCCGGATGCTCCGTGACCGCGATGCGCCGGTTCGCCGCGATCGGAATCGCGGTCAGGAGCACGACGGCGGCCGCCCGCGCCGGCCGACCGCTGCCGCGCAGGAGGGTGACCGCGGCCCACGTCGCCACCCAGAGCAGCCCGCCTTCGGCCAGAGCGCCGGGCAATTCCTCGGCGGCGTCGGGCAGGACGACCGGCGGAGCGCCGAGCGCCGCGACCGCCGCGGAGGCCACCGTCCCCGGAAAGAGAGCGGCGCCGGCGGCGCCGACGGCCAGGACCGCGGCGACGCCGAGAGCCCACCGCGCCGCGCCGTTGCCCCGCCGCAGCCGATCGAACGCGAGACCCGCGGCCAGGGCGAGGGCGAACGTGATCATCACGGCGAACTTCTCCGGGTAGCGCAGTGGAACCGGCGACGCGCCTCCCCGCCAGGCGGCGGGCACGAAGCTTCCCGCAATCGCCAGCGCGACGCCGGAACCGAAGAGGGCGACGCAGAACCGCGTGGCGCGCTGCCCGGCGCGTGCCACGGCGGCCAGGCCGACCAGCGCAAACGCGCCGCAGTACAGCGTGGCGTAGAAGCAATTGAGGGTTCCGCGCGCCCAGACGAAGTGGTCCTCGAGCGTCCAGATCTGCCCGAAGGGATAGGGAACGAGGATCTCGAGCAGCCGCCAGGGCGAGAGCGTGAACAGGAGGACCTCCCGAAGCGGAATCGCCGTGATGGCGCGCTGGGTCTCGGGAACGAGCAGCGCCGTGGCGACGATCTGCGGCGCGGCCAGGAGCGCCGCGAGGCCGAGACCGAGTCCGAGCGTCAGGAGCTCGCGCGCCCTCCCGCCGCGCTCGACGCCAAGGCCGATCCAGAGAGCGGCCGCGAACAGCGCGATCGCCGCCGCGAAGACGTCCCCGAGCAGGAACAGAAGGCCCCACACGAGCGCAAGCCGCACCGCCTTGCGGCCCGTCGGCCCGCGGCGGACCAGCGCCCACAGCAGCCAGGGGTGGAAGGCCACCGCGGCCCCGAACGGCTGGTAG
>DATMNJ010000275.1:0-6519 GCA_035569175.1 Thermoanaerobaculia bacterium
GCTCTTCGGCTCGGCGGTCCTCGCCTTCCCGGCGCCCTGGCGGCGGCGCCTGACGGGGCTCGTCGGCGGTTTCGCCGCGATCCAGGCCCTCAACTTCGTCCGCGTCGTCTCGCTCTTCTGGATCGGCGCGCACCGGCCCGCCCTCTTCTCCTCCTCGCACACGGTTCTCTGGCAGTCGGCGGTCGTGCTGGCGAGCGTCCTGCTCTTTCTCCTCTGGGCCACGCGCGCAGACCGAGCGCGCGCGGACCGGGCGTCTGCCGGCGAGGCAGGACCGGGCCGTGGCGCGTAAGAAAACCGTCCCGGCGGCGGCCGAGGCGCGGTTGCGGCTGGACGGCCGCGCCGCCGCGCGGATGGCCGTCGGCTTCGCAGCGGGCCTCGCCTTCTGGCTGGCGTTTTCGGCGCCCTACGAGAAGACCGTCGCCGGCGCGGCCACCTTCGTGGTCCGCCTTTTCGAGAGCCCTCCCGTCACGTCGCTCTCGGCGCCCGGGGGCGAGATCGGTGTCGACCGGTCCGACTTTCCGCCGGCCTCTCCGCGGCCGGGTTTGCCCGCGGCCGATCTCCACTTCAACTTCGTGCTGCTCGCGACCCTTTTCGCCCTCGGGCCGCATCCGTTGGAGCCGAAGCGGTTCGGCCGCTTCTGGATCGCGGCCGCCGGCCTCTGGGTCATCCACGTCGCCGCGCTCGTGTTCCAGGTGGAGGCGGTGTATGCCACGCGGCTCGGCGGCTGGAGCGAGGCGCACTACGGCGCGCTCGCGCGCAACGTCTGGGCGGGAGGCTTCCACTTTTACCAGATCGCCGGACGCTTCGCGGCGCCGTTTGCGCTGTGGTGGGGCCTGTCCAGGCCGCGGTTCGGTTCGTGACGCGTCGGTCCGGCTTCCGGGCCCGGGACGGCGGAAGGGGTCTCTAGCCCCGTCGGCCCCGTTCGCGGCGCATGTACCGGTAGTCCGGAATCGCGAACTCCTTGAGCTTCGCGATGAGCGAGCCGCGGGAGATGTTGAGGATCTGGGCTCCGCGCGACTGATTGCCCTCGACGCGACGCATCGCGCGGTCGATGACCTCGCGTTCGACGGTCTCGACGATCTTCTTCAGGTCGTCGGTCGACCGCAACACGACCTCGGCCGGGCTCGCATCGGCGGCCGGAGAGGGCGCGGCAAGGGGGACCTCCTGGGTCTGCCGCACGGTCGGCGGCGCGCCGGCCGCCTCTCGCACGAGGCCCGCGAACGCCACGCCGGCCATCTGTGCCAGTTCTTCGAGAAACAGGATGGCGCGCGCCGCCAGCCGCGGCGACTCGCGGACGAGGATCCCGGCGCAGCCGGCGCCGTCGGCGGGCGGCTCGACGATCAGCGTCAGAACGCCCGTCACGCTTTCCGAGCGCGCGAGACGCTCGCCCGCCCGGATGTCCTGGATCATCGACGGCGGCAGGGCGGGGTTCTCGCGGAAGGTCGAGGCGAGCGGCCGGAATCCGGCGTTCGCCGTGAACTCGCCTACCGCCCACTCCGAGGGCGGGAACTCGCGGTCGAGGAAGTCCGTGAGATCCATCGCGAAGTCTTCCGCCGCGCGCGCCTCCCGGCACAGCCGGTAGGCCGCCAGGCGCAGCCCGCGATACTCCACCTCGGTCACCGGCACCGCGGGGCCGAGCGGTGCCGCGGTCGGCAAGGGGGGCGTGGCCGTGTCGCCCGCGGGCACCTCCGCGATCGGCGTCGGCCGCATCGAGGGCGCCGCCTCCACGACCGTGATCGTCGCCTCTCCGAGGGTGATGCGGTCGCCGGGGGCAATCGCGCCGCCGAGGAACTCGCGGCCGTTGACCTGCACCGCGGTGATCCCGCGGAAGAGATCGAGGTGAAACGCGCCGTCCTTCTCGAGCAGCCGCAGGTGGCGGCCGTAGACTCCGCGCGCCCGGACCACCACTTCGTTCCCCGAGGAAGCACCGACGGTCGCGCTCGGGCCGGTGATGCGGTGCATCTCTGCACCCGTGCCGGGCCGTCTCCTGACTTCTAGGGTCAACATGACTTTTGGTCTCCGTGAACGAGCGTCACCTTACACACATCTCCACGCGGTGCGCAATGAGCGATCACATTTGGCGGTCCGACCGCCGGTCACATTAGTGGGAGACACTCGCCAGAACAACGCGCCGAGCCCCCGAAACGTTACGCTTTGCCGGAGGGGGACTAGAAAAGACCGGAAACCCGGCCGTCGTCGTCGACGTCGATGGTCTCGGCGGCCGGCCTCTTGGGCAGGCCCGGCATCGTCATGATGTCGCCGCAGATCGCGACCACGAAACCGGCGCCCGCGAACAGCCGCGTCTTGTCCACGTGCAGCGTGAACCCCGACGGGCGGCCTCCCTTCTTCGGATCGTCCGAAAAGGAGTACGGCGTCTTGGCGATCACGATGGGAAGGTTGCCGAACCCCTGTTTCTCGTACCGGGCCAGCCGGTTTTCGGCCTCCTTCGAGTACGACACGCCGCCCGCGCCGTACAGCCGCCGCGCGATGATCTCGATCTTTTCGGCCAACGGACGGTCCCAGGGGTAGAGCGGCCGATAGCGAGCCGTGCCGGAGGCGACCTCGTCGAGCACCATCCGGGCGAGGGCCTCGCCGCCGGCCCCGCCGCGCGTGAAGACCTCTGAGAGCGCGACCTTGACGTCGAGCTCCGCGCAGCGCTTCTCAAGGAACGCGATCTCGGCCGGCGTGTCGGACGGAAAGCGGTTGATCGCGACGACGGCGGGAAGGCCGAAAATCCGGACGTTGTCGAGGTGGCGTTCGAGGTTGAGGACGCCGCGGGAGAGGGCGCCGAGGTCTTCCGTGCCGAGGGCCTCCTTCGGGGCGCCGCCATGCATCTTCAGGGCCCGCACCGTCGCCACGAGGACCACGACCGACGGCCACATGTCGCCGTAGGCGCACTTGATGTCGAGAAACTTCTCGCCGCCGAGGTCGAACCCGAAGCCCGCTTCGGTGACGGCGATGTCGCCATAGCGCATCGCGATCCGGGTCGCGAGGATCGAGTTGCAGCCGTGCGCGATGTTGGCGAAGGGTCCGCCGTGCACGAGGGCGGGCGTGCCCTCGAGCGTCTGCACCAGGTTCGGGTGGATCGCATCCCTCAGGAGGGCCGCCATCGCACCGTGGGCCTTGAGGTCCCGCGCCCGAATCGGCTCGGCGTCCCGGGTGTATCCGACGACGATCGCGCCGCAGCGCTCCTTCAGGTCCTTCAGGTCGCGAGCGAGGCAGAGAATCGCCATGACTTCCGACGCGACGGTGATGTCGAAGCCCGTCTCGCGCGGCACGCCGTTGACCTTTCCCCCGAGACCGATGACCGTGTCGCGCAGGGCTCGGTCGTTCATGTCGAGGACGCGCCGGAAGGGGATGTCGCGCTGGTCGATGCCGAGCGCGTTTCCGTGGTGGAGGTGGTTGTCGATCATCGCGGCGAGCAGGTTGTGCGCGGCGGTGATCGCGGGAAAGTCGCCGGTGAAGTGGAGGTTGATGTCTTCCATCGGGACGACCTGCGAGTAGCCGCCGCCGGCGGCGCCCCCCTTGACGCCAAAACAGGGCCCGAGAGAGGGCTCGCGCAGCGCGATGATCGCCCGCTTGCCGAGCCGGTTGAGCGCCTGGCCGAGCCCGACCGTCGTCGTGGACTTGCCTTCTCCGGCGGGCGTCGGAGTGATCGCCGACACGAGCACGAGAGGGGCGTCGGTTCGCCCCTCCGTGCGGCGGATTGCGTTGATCGAGATCTTGGCCTTGTCGCGGCCGTAGGGAATGAAGTCCGCCGGATCGAACCCGGCCGCGTGCGCGACCTCCTCGATCGGCCGCAATCGAGCCTCCTGGGCGATTTCGATGTCGGATTTCATCGAAGCGGCATCGTAGCAGGCCGTCAGCCGCGCCACCGGCTATTGGGGAGCAGGGAGCCCTCGACCCCAATAACTAGTGGAACCGCCCTCCCCCATTTGCTACATTTCGGCGCAGATGTTGAGACTCAAACGCGTCCAGATCTCCGGCTTCAAGTCCTTCTTCGAGGCCGTGGACCTGGCCTTCCCGGGCTCCGTGACGGCGGTCGTCGGCCCCAATGGCTGCGGAAAGTCCAACATCAGCGACGCCGTCGCCTGGGCCCTGGGCGAGCAGAGCGCGAAGGCGCTCCGCGGCGAGAAGATGGACGACGTCATCTTCAACGGCTCGGCCAAGCGCCGCCCGCTCGGCATGGCCGAAGTGATCCTGACGCTGGCCGCGTCCAACGGCGACAGCGAGAAGGGCGACGCGGACGGCGATCTTCGCGTGGGCCGGCGCGTGTACCGGGACGGCGAGGGCGAGTACTTCCTGAACGACAAGCAGGTCCGCCTGAGGGACATCCAGGATCAACTGCTCGGAACCGGCCTCGGAGTCCGCGCCTATTCGGTCATCGAGCAGGGCCGCATCGACCAGGTCCTCTCCACCAAGCCGCAGGACCGCCGCCGCCTCATCGAGGAGGCCGCCGGGATCACGAAGTACAAGCTGAAGAAACGGCTGGCCGAGGGCAAGCTCGAAGAGACCAGGGGCAACCTGCTGCGCCTGTCGGACATTCTCTCGGAGATCGAGAAGAACGTGACGTCCTTGAAGCGCCAGGCCTCGCGGGCGGCGCGCTACAAGGAGCACTCCGAGCTGCTCAAGCAGCGCAAGGCCTCGTTGACCCGGGCGCGCGCCGACGTGCTGCGCGAGGCGCTCTCCGCCGCCGAACGCCTGCGCGACGAGCGCCGCGACCGCGAGGCGCAGGCCGCGGCTGCGCTCGGCCGCGCCGAAGCAGAGCTCGCGACGGCGCGTCTTGCGGCGACGGACGCCGCAAACGCGCGCGACGCGCTGCGCGAAGCCCTCGCATCGCTCGAGGCCTCGATCGCGCGCGACGACGCGCTCCTCGAATCCAACAAGCGCGCCGCCCTCGACCTCGCCGGCCGCCGCGCCGCCCTCGAGCGCGAGGGCCGCGACTTTTCAGCCGAGCAGACGCGCGCGTCTCACGACCTCGCCGACCTCGAAGAGCGCCTCGAGCGGGCCGTCGCCGAGGCCCGCGCCCGCTCGCTCGCCCGGGAAGAGGCGGACCGCAGGGCGTCGGAGGCCGCGACGTCATGCGCGGCGCTCGAGCGCGAGCTCGAGGAGACCCGCGGCCACGCCCTCTCGGCGTCGGGCGACCGGATCGCGACCCGCAATGCCCGTCACGAGGTCGACCTCGCCGCCGAGCGCGTGGCGGCTTCGCTCGCGCGCATGACCCAGGCCGCGGCAAAGATCGCCGAGGACCTCGCCGGCCGCGAGCGCGAAGCCTCCGAGGCGGAACGGGAGGCCGCCAGCCTGTCCGCGGCAGCCGCGCAGTCGACCGCTTCCGTCGCGCGCGTCGAGGAAGAGCTCGCGGCGATTGCCCTCGCACTCGGGCAAGCCGAAGCCGCGCGCGAGTCGGCCCGACAAGCGGCGGGAGCACTCGAGCATCGTCTCGCGGCCGTGGGCGAGACCCTGCGCGCTCGCGAGACCAGCGTCAACGCCGTCCGCCAGGCTCTCCGGGGAGCCGGGCTCTCCGAGCACGGCGCCCTCTCGGAGCGCATCCGGCCGCGCGCCGGCTGGGAGGACGCGGTCGGCCTCGTGCTCGGCGCCGACACGGACGCCCTGCTCGCCACGGGCGACGTCGGTCGCGCGGTCGACGCGATGCGCGCGCTATCGGCCGGCCGCCTGATCCGCGCCGACTGGCGCCACGAGGCGCGCCACGAACGGCCGGACGGCGCCTTCGGCTGGGACGCCGTCGTGGAGGACTTCGCGGACCTCTCCGCCGCGGAGCGGGGCGCGCTGCCGGCGACGGCCTTCGTCGAGAACCTCGGCCAGGCGCTCGCCCTCGCCGAGATCCACCCGGGCATGACGTTCGTCACGAGGCGGCGGGAAGTGGTCCGCGGACCCATCGTCCGGGTCGCCGGACCGGCCGCCGAGGCGTCCGGCGTCTTCGCGCTGCGCCGCGAGGAAGAGACCCTCACCCTCCACCTCGCGGAGGCCCGCGAAGCGCTCGCGGCCGCCGAGCGACGCGTCGAAGAGCTCCGGCTCGCCCGCCAGCGCGGCGAGGCCGCTCTCCCGCCGCTGCGCGAGGCCGAGCGCGAGGCGCGGGCCGCCGAGAGCGCCTTCGCCGGCCGCCTCGGGGAGCGCCTGGCCGAGCGGGACCGCCTGCGCCGCGAGAGCGCCACGCTCGCCGAGGAGAATCGCATCTACCGCGACGAAGCCGCGGGATTCGACACCCACCGGCGGGCCCTCGAAGAGGAGGAACGCCGCCACGCCGGGGCCGAAGACGCCGCGCACCAGCGCATCGGCGTCCTGTCCGCCTCGCTATCGGAGACGCGCGGCTTCGCGATGTCCGCGTCCGAGGAGCTCGCCCACCGCCGGACCGAGGCGGAGGTCGCCGCCGAGCGGCGTCGTGCCATGGAGGCCGCCCGCGACACCCTCCGCGAGACCCGGTCGACGCTCGAGCGCCGCCTCGCGGAAGCGACCGAAGAGGAAGCGCGGATCCTGTCGCGGGCCGCGGAGCTCGCCCAG
>DATMNJ010000276.1:0-3639 GCA_035569175.1 Thermoanaerobaculia bacterium
TTTCTTTTTCCTGCCTCCCCTCTACACGCTGACGATTTCGGACCCGCGCAACGTCACGGCGCTCTTCGTCTTCCTGGTCTCGGCGCTGCTCATCGGGCGCCTGTCGGCCCTCTCGCGCCACCGGCTCGAGCTGCTCGAGGCCGAACGCCGCGATCTCATCGGTCTGACGCAACTCTCGCAGGGCTTCCTCGCCGATACCAACCGCGAGTCGCTCATCGGCGTCGCCGCGGACCGGCTGCGCCAGGCTCTGCAGTGCCGCGAAGTTGCGATCCTGCTCGCCGACGAGAAGGGCGAGCTCGCCCGGCGCGCCGAAACGCCGGGCAGCGTGCTGCGCGAGGACCTCGCCGACCTCACCTACCGCCAGGGAAGCTCGGCCGCCTACCCATCGGAGCTCGGCGGGACGGACATCTATCTGCCGATTCCCATCGGCCTCCAGCGCGCGGGCGTCCTGGTGGCCCGCGGCCTCCAGTCGAGCGAGCGCATGGCGGAGGCGTGCGCCCTGCTGCTCGGCCTCGCCGTCGAACGCGAGCGCTTTCTGGCGCTCGCCCGCGCCGCCGCGGAGACCAGCACGAGCGAGCAGATGAAGTCCACGCTTCTCGCCCAGCTCGCCCACGACCTCAAGACGCCCGTCGCCGCCGCGCGCGCTGCGATCGAGAACTGGGACCGGGAAAGCGGCGCCTCCGAGGCGTCGCGCCTGGCAGGCGGTCAGCTCGACGCGCTCAACCGGAGGATCGGCGAGCTCATGGACGTCGTCCGACTCGATTCGGGCGCGACCCGCCCTCGCCCGGAGCGCGTCAGTTGCGCGGAGATCGTGGAGGCCGCGCTGGCTCGCTTCGGCGACGCCCTGGCACACCACTCGCTCTTCCTCGAGCCGCCGCCCACGGATCTGACGGTCGAGGTCGACCCGTCCCAACTGACCGAGGCCCTCGGCCACGGCCTCGAGAATGCCGCCCGGTACTCGCCCCGGGGCTCCACGATCCGGGTTTCCGTCGTGGAGGACGGCAGGAACGTCCTCTTCCACGTCACCGACGAGGGCGGCGGCGTGCCGGCCGCCGAGCGCGACCGCGTCTTCGATCGTTTCGTCCGCCTCCCGGGCAGCGAAGAGATTCCCGGCAGCGGCCTCGGGCTCGCCATCGCGCGCAGCCTGGTCGAGTTGAACGGCGGCCGGCTGCGTCTGGGCGACGCGCCGAGCGGCGGGGCGCTCTTCGAGATCTCGATTCCGCGCGCCGACGCATGAGCCGGATCCTCCTCGCCGACGACGAACCCGGGATCCGCAAGGTGGTCCGCGACGCCCTCGAGCGCGAGGGACACGAGGTCGTGACGGCCGTGGACGGCGAAGACGCGCTGGAGCGTTTCTCCGGCGCGACCTTCGACCTCGTCGTGACCGACCTCGCCATGCCCCGCATCGACGGGCTCGAGCTGGTCCAGGAGATCCGCCGGCGTTCCCCTGTTCCGGTCCTCATCCTGACCGTCCGCGGCGAGGAACGCGAAAAGGTCCGTCTCCTCGATGCCGGCGCCGACGACTACGTGACGAAGCCCTTCGGCGTCGCCGAGCTCGTCGCGCGCACCCGGGCGCTGCTGCGGCGGGCGGAATCCGCCAACGCCCCGGCGGGCCCCGTGCGCTGGGGCGACGTCGAGGTGGCGCCCGAGGCCCGAACGGTGGCGAAGGCCGGCCGGCCGGTCCACCTGACTCCGCTCGAGTTTCAGATTTTGATGACCCTCCTGAAGAAGCCGGGCGCCGTCTGGACGCACCGCCAGCTCATGGCGGAGGTCTGGGGCACGACGGCGGGTGTCACGACCGACACGCTGCGCGTGCACATGGGAAGCCTGCGCCGCAAGCTCGAGGATGATCCCAACCGCCCCCGCTGGTTCCGCACGGAACCGTGGGTCGGGTACCGCTTCTCGCCCGACGCCTAGCGTTTTCGCCGCCCGGCGGGATCCCTCGGACGGCTCCGTTCGTTCTGGATCCCCGCTCTCCGCGGGATGCGTCTTTCGCACTTCTTTCGGGGATCTTGCGGACTTCTTTCCGAGCCGAGCGACATCCTCCCGATCATGTCGGAAAAACGGAAGGCCGCGATCTTCGCCGGCCTCGCGCTGCTCGCCCTGCTCGCCGGATGCGCCGCGGGCGCCGTGCTCCCCGATTTCGGCACGGCGGCGGTCGGCGCGGGTTTCATTTCCTACGTCGCCTGCGGCCGTAAAGCGATGCTCCTCGCCCACGCCGACGACAAGGTGTTCGTCCCACACCGCTACTGGAATCCTCGGCCCGAGACCGGCTCCCCGGTCGCCTCAGGATTCGTGGCGGGGACGATCGGCTCGTACCTTCTGGGCCGGTCCGTCCGCCCGGGCCACGAGTGGCGCGCCGGCCGGTCGCTGACCCCGGACCTTCTGCACTTCCGCCAGAGACCCAGCCCGGAGCGCTCGAACTAGTTTCGCCGTCAACGTGCCATCGAGGAGGATTCGCATGAAAGGGCTCGCACTGGCTGTCAGCCTCTCCCTCTCCGGATCGACGCTCTGTTTCGGGGGAGAAGTGCCCGGCGCTCCGGCCGAACATCCGGCTGACCTTCCGCCTTCGGTTCCGGTCTCGTCCGACCCATCGGCTCCTTCGGCCGCCCCGGCACCCACGCAGACCGAGCGCGCCCTGCTGGAGCGCATCGAGAAGCTCGAGAAGCGCCTCGCCGAGATCGAGTCGGCGGGAGGCGGGGCGGCCCCCGGTTCGGGCGCGATGGTGCCGGCCGCGACGGTCGTTCCTGCCGCCACCGTCATTCCGGGCGCGGCTTTCGTCCCGCCGCCGTCCAAAGGGCTCCTCGCAGCGCCCGGCCCCTCCGGCCTCGTCCAGAGTCAGAACGCTCCGCCCCAATCCGTCGCTGCATCGAACGAGCAGCCCGCCGTCACCGCGCCCGAGCCCTTCGCCTTCGCCGACTTCACGTGGCTCAACGGGAACAGCCGCGAGACCGAATTCCCGCTCCAGGGCAAGTACTTCACCGGCGAAGTCTCGGTCGACGCCAACTACACGTACAGCCTGAACCACCCGCAGGACCACACCCTCGTCGGCTCGAGCGAGATCGGCCGCACCAACGAGCTCCAGATCGAGCAGTTCGGCATCGGCGGAGACTTCCACATGGACAACGTCCATGCCCGCCTCCTGACGCAATTCGGCGTCAATTCCACGCTGATCCCGCGCAACGACGCCAGCCCCGACCGCGGCCAGTTCCAGCTCGCCGACGCCTTCAAGTACGTCTCGGAAGCCTACGGCGGGTACCACTTCGACGTCGGCAGCGGGTTGAACGTGGACTACGGGATCTTCATGTCGTACATCGGCCTCTTCAGCTACTACCAGTACGACAACTGGACGTACCAGCCGTCCTACGTCTCCTCCAACACGCCGTGGTTCTTCCAGGGCCTCCGAACCCAGTACTACCCGAGCGACAAGCTGAAGCTCGAGCTCTGGATCATCAACGGCTGGCAGTCCTACGGCATGTTCAACAACGTTCCGGGAATCGGCACGCAGCTGACGTGGCGGCCCAACGGCAACATCGACGTCATCAGCAACAACTACTACATCGGCAAGGACACGCTCAACAACCCCGGCCGCAAGCGGATGCACACCGACGACAGCATCCAGGTCAAGTACTACCAGAA
>DATMNJ010000277.1:0-2884 GCA_035569175.1 Thermoanaerobaculia bacterium
CGTGTCCGCGTTCAGACCCCCGGCGAGATCTTCGACGCGGATGCCCCCGCCGGAGGTATCGAGCTTGGCCGGCGCGCGCATCCCCGCAACGTGGATCGAGCCGCCGGACGTGTCGAGCGTCAGACGGGTCTCGGCCGGAACGCGAATCTCGTATTGAACCGAGCCGCCGTGGTCGCTCGAGAACCAGGATCCCCGGTGCTTCTTCTTCGCGACGACGGTCGCCGAGTTGGCGCCTTCCTCGAAGCGGAAGGTCAGCAGGTCGTCCAGGTCCTTGCGCTTGGACGTGATGATGATGTGGGCGCCCGGGTCCGGGCTTCCGGTCACCGTGACCGCTCCCATGTCCGTCTCGAGGTGGAATTCCCCGCCGGGCGCGAGAGTCAGGGTCTTCTCGATGCGCATGTCGGCCAGGGCCGGAGTGGCGACCAGGGCGAGCCCGGTCAGAGCCAGGGCGGCAGGAAAGTATCGGTTCATGGTTCCCCCTCTGCCCCAAGGATACGCAGACGGCCCCGAGAGGTTCCGGGAAGGGCGAGGCCGAGGAAAGACAAAGACCCTTCCGGCCCCGCGGGAGGCCCGGGCGTCAGGCGAGGGCTTCCTCGAGCGGGGTGTAGGGCCGGCCCTGCGCCTCGGCCACGGCCCGGTACGTCAGCCTGCCGCCGAACGTGTTGACGCCCTCGGCCAGGTGGGCATCCTCCGCGACCGCCCGCTTCAGGCCCTTGCCGGCGAGCTGCAGGGCGTAGCGCAACGTCGAGTTGGTCAGCGCGAAGGTCGAGGTCCGCGCCACCGCGCCCGGCATGTTGGCCACGCAGTAGTGGATGACGCCGTCCACCGTGTACACCGGATCGGAATGCGTCGTCGCTTTCGTCGTCTCGAAGCAGCCGCCCTGGTCCACCGCCACGTCCACGGCCACGGAGCCCTTCTTCATCTGCGAGATCAGTTGCCGCGTGACCAGCTTCGGCGCGGCAGCGCCCGGGATGAGAACGGCGCCGATCAGCAGGTCCGCGCGCCGGCACCCTTCCTCCAGGGTCAGCGGGTTCGATGCGATCGTCTTGACCCGCCCGAGAAAGATGTCGTCGAGCTCGCGCATCCGGTCCGGAGACACGTCGAGGATGGTGACGTCGGCGCCCATCCCGGCGGCCACCTTGGCCGCGTTGGTCCCGACGACGCCGCCCCCGATGATCACGACGTCCGCCGGCGGTACGCCCGGGACGCCGGACAGCAGGACGCCGCGGCCCCCGTTGGACTTCTGGAGGAAGTAGGCGCCGACGTGGACGCTCATCCGTCCGGCGACCTCCGACATCGGCGTCAACAGCGGCAGCGATCCGTTCGCGGCGGTGATCGTCTCGTAGGCCACGCCCGAGACCTTTCGCTCGAGGAGCATGTCGGTGAGAGCCCTGGCCGGCGCGAGGTGGAGGTACGTGTAGAGGATCTGGCCCTCGCGCAGGCGCTGATACTCGGGGCCCACCGGCTCCTTGACCTTGACGATCATGCCCGCCTTGGCGAAGACCTCGTCGGCCGTCGCGAGAATCTTCCCCCCGGCAGCGACGTACTGCTCGTCGGCGATCCCGGACCCCGCGCCGGCGTCGTGCTCGACGAAGACCTCGTGCCCCGCCGACGTCAGGGCGCGCACGCCCGCCGGCACCAGGCCCACCCGGTTCTCGTTGTCCTTGATCTCTCTCGGCAGACCGACGATCATGCGCGGCTCCTTCGCTCCTCGGGATGACGGGCTTCGCCCGTCAGTGCGTATCGATCTGCGCCTTCTGGAGCTTGCCCGAGAAGTCCACGTAGATGGACTTCCATTCCGTGAAGACGTCGAGGCCGGCAACGCCCGCCTCCCGGTGACCATTGCCCGTGTCCTTGATGCCGCCGAACGGCAGGTGCACCTCGGCGCCGATCGTCGAGGAGTTGACGTAGAAGATGCCGGTCTCGAACTCTCCCATCGCCTTGAACGCCTTGTTGACGTCCTGCGTGTAGATCGAGCCGGAGAGGCCGTAGTTCACGGAGTTGGCGACCTGGATGCCCTCTTCGAGCGAACCGATCGGCACGACGGTCGTGACCGGCCCGAAAATTTCCTCGGCGGCAATGCGCATCGTCGCGGTCGCGTCGGCAAACACGGTCGGCGCGTGGAACCAGCCCCTCGCGAGCGGGCCGGCGGTCAGCTTCTCGCCGCCGCACAGGAGCCTGGCCCCCTCGGCCTTCCCGATCTCGACGTACTTCGCCACGGTCTCCCGCTGCTTCTCCGAGACGCAGGGCCCCATGTCCACCTTGTCGTCGAGGCCATTGCCCACGCGCAGGGCCTTGACCCGCCCGACGAGCTTCTCGAGGAACTCCGCATAGACGGCCCGGTGGACGAGCAGGCGGGACGAGGCGGTGCAGCGCTGCCCGGACGTTCCGAACGCGCCCCAGACCGAGCCGTCCACCGCGAGGTCCACGTCCGCGTCGTCCATGACGAGAATCGCGTTCTTGCCGCCCATCTCGAGGTGGAGCCGCTTGAACGTCGGCGCGCAAGCCTTCGAGATCTGGCGTCCGACCTCGGTCGACCCCGTGTACGAAACGACCTTGACGTCCGGGTGGGCGACCAGCGGATCGCCGACCTCCCCGCCCGAGCCCATGACCACGTTGAAGGCGCCCGGCGGGAGCCCCGCTTCCTCGAAGACGCGCGCGAGCGCGACGACCGAGGCGGGCGTGTCCGTGGCCGGCTTGATCACGATCGTGTTGCCGGCGATCAGGGCCGCCATGGACTTCCACGCCGGGATCGCCATCGGAAAGTTCCAGGGCGTCACGAACGCGCAGACGCCGACGGGCTGCCGCACGCACATCGCCCACTTGTTCGGAAGCTCCGACGGCGTGGTGAATCCGAACAGCCGCCGGCCCTCGCCTGCGGCCA
>DATMNJ010000278.1:0-27501 GCA_035569175.1 Thermoanaerobaculia bacterium
CCCGCCCTCGTAGGCGAAGTCGTGCTTCTTGTCGGTCCGCTCGTCGTGAATCGAGATCTTGACGCCCGGGTTCAGGAACGACAGCTCTCGCAGGCGCTGGGACAGGCTGTCGAAATGAAACTCCGTGACCGAGAAGATCTCCGGATCCGGCCAGAACGTGACCTTGGTGCCCGTCTTCTTCGAGGTGCCGACGGTCTTGATCGGCGCGACCGGCCGTCCCCTCTCGTAGGACTGCTGCCAGGCCTTGCCGTCCCGCAGGACCTCGACCTCGAGACGCCGGGAGAGCGCGTTGACGACCGAGACGCCGACGCCGTGGAGGCCGCCCGAAACCTTGTAGGAGTTGTCGTCGAACTTCCCGCCCGAGTGCAGGTCCGTCATGATGATCTCGAGCGTCTCCCGCTTGTGCTCCTTGTGCATGCCCACGGGAATGCCGCGCCCGTTGTCTTCGACCGTCACGGAGTTGTCGGCGTGGATCGTCACGGTGATGTGATCCGCGTACCCGACCTGGGCCTCGTCGATCGAGTTGTCGACGAGCTCGAACACCATGTGGTGGAGGCCCGACAGGTCGTCGGTGTCTCCGATGTACATCCCGGGGCGCTTGCGCACGGCCTCGAGCCCCTTGAGCAGCTTGATCGAATCGGTTGTGTACGCGGTGCTCATCGAACTCCCGTCACCCCTGGACGGCGCGGAGAGTCCGCGGCGCCGAAACGCTTCCTTGACTGACTTCCACGACGGCCGCCACGCGCCCGGCCCACCGCGCTGGGGGCGCGGCCGTCGTCAACAGGACCGCCGCATCGCGAGGCAATGCTTCGAAAAATTCCTCGGCCGAGGCCTCCGAGAGACCCGCGTCGAAGTCGTCGGCGCCGAAGAGGGGCGGCTCTCCCGCGGCGGCCGCGACCGATCTCCACTCCGCCAGCCGGGCGAGCGCGACGGTGCGCGCGATCTCCCCGGACGAGGCTTCTGCGGCCAGGGCGCGCCCGCGGCGCGTCCATGCGAGGTCGTCGCGGTGCGGGCCTGCCAGCGAGTACCCGCGGCGCCGTTCGAGCCCCGCAAGTCTCTGGCAGGCCGAGCGGATTTCGTCGGGGGAGTCCGACCCGGAGGTGTAGGAGACGCGGATCTCGCCATAGTCGCCGCCCGCCCGGGCCGCGAACTCCCGGAATTCGAGCTCCCAGGCCGCAAGCGCCGCCCGCCGGTGGCGCCGCACGGCCGCCCCGGCCACCGCGAGCTCGTCGGTCCACGCCGCCAGCTCGTCGTCCGGGCCCGCCGCACGGGTTGCCTTCCAGCGCGCGAGCAGGGCGTTGCGCTCGCGCAGCGCGGCGGCATACCGCACGAGATCGTCGCCCGCCGCAGGCCGCATGCCGACGACGAGCCGGTCGAGGAAGCGGCGCCGCACCGCCGGGGCTCCGGCGACGAGCTCCCGGTGCTCCGGCGCGAGGAAGACCGCGGGCGCCAGCTCCGAGACCTCTCGAAAGCCGGCAGTCTTTCCCGAGCGCGTGAAGGCGCGTCCGTCCTCGCGCGACCAGGTCACGCCGATGCGCTCCCTGCCGCGGCGCCCCGAGACCAACCCTTCGATCGCGAACCGTTCGCCGTCCAGCGCCATCTCGGCCGGTGCCGAGCCCCGGAAGGAGCGCTGTCCGCACAGAAGAGCGACGGCCTCGAGCAGGTTCGTCTTGCCCTGGGCGTTCTCTCCCGTGACGAGGGTGACACCGGCGCCGAACGAGACGGGGTCGGGGGAAAGGTTACGGAAGCCCTGGCTGGCGAATTCGAAGAGCTGCAATCGGTTCCTTCGCTGGGTCAGAGGCGCATCGGCATGACGACGTACGTGTAACGCGACGCGCCCTCGATGCCGCCCTCCGGCTGGCACAGACACTGGGTGTTCTCATCCTTCAACTCGAGGCGGACGCTCTCGGATTCGGCTTCCTCGAAAAAATCGAGGAGGTATTGGGCGTTCAAGCCGATCGACAGCGGCTCTCCTTCGAAGGCGACGTCGAGGGTTTCGGTGCCCTCGCCGAGCTCCTGGCTCGCCGACGCGATCGTCAACATTCCCTTTTCGAACGACAACTTGACCCCGCGCGACCGCTCCGACGAGAACAACGCGACGCGGCGGATCGCCCCCTGGCACACCGCCGCGGGCACGGTCGCCACGCGGTCGTTGGATTTCGAGAGGATTTTTTCGTAGTCCGGGAAGTTCACGTCCAGCAGGCGCGCAATCAGTTGCCGGCTGCCGACCGTGAAAAGCAGGTGATTCTCGGAATGCCGGATCTCGACCCGCGCGTCCGGGCCACCGTCCATTTTCAGAATCTCGGCCAGCGCCTTCTTGGGGATCAGAACGTTCGGGAGGGTCGCCTTGGGATCCTCTTTCGGGAAATCGATCAGGGCCAGGCGATGCCCGTCGGTGGCGACGAGCTCGAATTCCTTTCCCTTGTCCTTGAGCAGAGCCCCCATGAGCTGGAACCGGGTTTCCTCAGCGGAAACAGCGTATAAAACCTTACGAGTCAATCGTTTCCATAAATCCAGCGGAAACGAGACCCCCTTCTTCGCCTCGACCTTCGGAACCGTCGGGAAGTCCTCCGCCGGCTGTGCCACCAGCCGGAAGCTCGACCTCTGGCAGGTCACCCCGAGGTAGTGGTTTTCCATGAGCTTCAGGGCGACTTCCGCTTCCGGAAGGTTGCGGATCAAGTCGAAGAGCTTCCGAGCTGGAACGGTCACGCTGCCGGGCTTGGTGACCTTTGCCTCGGTCGAAGAGAGCAGCGTGAGGTCGAGATCGGTGGACGTGAAACTCAGGTGTCCGTCGGCGGCGCGAAGCAGGATGTTGGAGAGGATGGGAATCGTGTTCTTCCTCTCGACGACTCCCTGCATGAGCGTGAGCTCATTGAGAAAGTCGCCCCGCTTGACGGTCAATTCCATGGGAGTTCACTACCTCCGAACAGGAGAAAAAGTCTATCACACTTAGCCGCAATTGTAGGGGCGATCAAAAAATCGAGACATCGAAAAAAGTCAATAATAATGGGGTCAAAACGGTGGTCGGTCCTGCGGATCACGGCGGGACTTCTCCACAGAAGAGTGCTTGCGGAGTGGTCGCGCACGTGTCGCGGAAAACGGCCCGGCGGAAAAGTCGCGCCGCACCGCCTCCGCTACCGGTACGGCTGGAGAAATCCCTCCACGACCCTGCGGAAATCGGCGTCGTCTTCGAGCATGCGCTCGATCTTCTCGACCGAATGCATGACGGTCGAGTGGTGTTTGTCGTTGAAGAGACGGCCGATTTCCGGGTAGGAGAGCTCGGTCAGTTTGCGGCAGAGGTACATGGCCACCTGGCGGGGAAAAGCCACCGGTTTCGCGTTGGATTTCGCCTTCATGTCGGAGACACGCAGGCCGTAATGGGACGCCACGGTCTTCAGAATCTCCGATGGAACGGCCCGCTGCTCCTCGTTTCCCACGATGTCGCGCAGGGTCTCCCGGGCCAGTTCCACGGTGAGGGGCTTGCCGGTCAGGGAGGAGAAGGCGATGACGCGGTTCAGGCGCCCTTCGAGCTCCCGGACGTTCGATTTAACCGTTCCGGCGATGAAGAGGGCGACGTCGTTCGGTACGTCGGCCTGCTCGGCCTCCGCCTTTTTCCGGATGATCGCCACCTTCATCTCGAGGTCCGGCGGCTGGATGTCCGCGATCAGCCCCCACTCGAACCGCGACCGGAGGCGTTCCTCGAGCGTCGGGATCTCCTTGGGAAGGGCGTCCGAGGTTACGACGATCTGTTTTTGCGCGTCGTGGAGCGCGTTGAAGGTGTGAAAGAACTCCTCCTGCGTCGAGTCCTTGCCGGCGATGAACTGGACGTCGTCCATCAGGAGCACGTCGAGCTCGCGATAACGGCGCTTGAACTCGTGCATGCGCTCGAACCGCAGCGCGTTGATCAGATCGTTCAGAAAACGCTCGGCAGAGAGGTAGAGAACGCGGGCGTCGGGATTGCGCCGGAGGATCTCCTGCGCGATCGCGTGCATCAGATGCGTCTTTCCGAGGCCGACTCCGCCGTAGAGAAAGAGCGGGTTGTACGAGCGCGAGGGCGATTCCGCGACGGCCCGCGCGGCCGCGTGCGCAAACTGGTTGGAGTTGCCGACGACGAAATTCTCGAACGTGAAGCGCGGATTGCTGGCGCTGACGCGGCCGGGCGCCGTCTGCGCCGCCACCGTGGCCGCGGCGACCTCGTGACTTTCGGGGCCGATCGCTTCGAAGCGGATCGTCAGCTCCGGGTAGCCGACCGCGGCGGCTTCGCGGGCGAGCAGATCGCCGTGCCTCGACTCGATCCAGTCCGCGAAAACGCGCGAGGGCACCGAGATGGTCAGGACGCCGGCGCCCGCCGTGGAGTCGAAACTGACCTGGCGGGTCGGACCGAACCACGTCTTTAGCTCTTTAGGATCGAGCTTTCCCTCGATGTGTTTGAGGATGGACGTCCAGATCTCGGTCATTGCGAAGCCCGGTTTCCCACAAGATATCCACAGCTGTGGAAGCGCCTGTGGGCGGCGGGGGGCGGGAGTATATCGGAGCCGTGGGCCCGCGGCCATCTGCTTTCATCCAGGCGCCCGCCTTGCCCGTAGGTCGGGCCGATGGCCCTCTGCCCTTGCGGCCTGGCCAGGATGGGATGGAATGGGGGCTCTTGCGGCCCGGCCGACCCCCGGAGCGCCCGCTTAAAGGCTTGACTTCACACCCTCCCGCACCTAGGATTCCCGCTCTTTATGAAGCGCACCTACCAGCCCAACAATCGGCGCCGCAAGCGCACGCACGGCTTCCTCGTCCGCATGGCCACGAGGTCGGGCCGCGCCGTGATCTCGGCCCGCCGCCGCAAGGGGCGCAAAAGACTCACGGTGTGAACTCGGGCCCGGCCGTTTCCGAGGGTTTTTCCCGGGACGACCGCCTCCGCAAACGCAGGGAATTCGAAGAGTGCTACGCCTCCGGGGTGCGCGTTTCCGGACGACACATCCAGGTCTTTCTGCTCGCGGCCTCCGGGCCCTCGGCTCGGACGCGTCTGGGCATCTCGGTGCCGCGCCGCGTCGGACGCGCGGTGTCGCGCAATCGCCTGAGACGGCGCCTGCGGGAAATCTTTCGCCGCACGCGAGTGGTCTTCGGCACGGCGACCGTTTCGGTCGTCGTCAACGCGCGGCCTTCGGCATCGGGCGCGACCTTCCAGGATCTCTCGGCGGACTACGCGGCGACGGTCGGGCGCGCCCTGTCGCGCCTGCCGCGGCCATGACCTCGGGAGCGCGGCTGTCCGTCGCCCTGCTCGATGTCTACAAGCGCTTTCTGTCGCCGCTGCTGCCGCGGGCGTGCCGCTTCGAGCCGACGTGCTCGGTCTACGCGCGCGAGGCGATCGTCCGGCATGGCTTCGCGCGCGGCGCGGGGCTGACCCTGCGGCGACTGCTGCGCTGTCACCCGTTCCACCGCGGCGGCCTGGACCCGGTGCCCTAGATGGAAAAACGGCTTCTCGTCGCCGCAGCGCTCTCGCTCGCGGTCCTTCTGTTCTGGGAATGGGTGGGGCCCAAGCCTCCGAAGCGCCCGGCGCCCGTCGTCGCGCCGACGCCCGCCGTGGCGTCCGCCTCCCCGGGCTCGCCCGCCGGGGCTCCGCCGGCCGTCGCCGCGGCTGCGCCGTCTCCCGCGGCGCTTCCGGCTCCGGCCAGCGCCGAGGCCGAGACTCTGACGACCATTTCCAACGACGTGTTCAAGGCGACTTTTTCCAACAGGGGAGCGTCGCTGACGTCGTTCGTGCTGACGGGCCACTTCGACGAGCAGAAGCGGCCACTCGAGCTGGTGCGGACGCTGCCCGCGGATTTTCCGAGACCCCTCGGCCTCGACTTCGGCTCCGACGCGGCCACGACGAAGAAGGTCGCGGGCGCCCTCTTCGTCGTCGAGCGCGAGTCCCCGGAGCTCGTGCGCTTTCGTTATGCCGACGCCGCGATCGCGGTCGTCAAAGAGATCCGCCTCGGCAAGGGCTACCTCTTCGACGTCCGGGTCGACGTCACGGGGCCGGCCTACAGCGTCCTCGTCGGGCCGGGCCTGCGCAACCCGACCGAGGCCGAGCGCGGCTCGCGGTACGTGATGCCCGCCTCCTCGGTGGTCGCGACCGCCGACGGCATGAAGCTCGTGCGCGCCGAGAAGGCCTCGGACAAGGACGTCTGGGCGATTCCGGCGAAGTCGTTCGCCGGGATCGAGGACAACTATTTTCTCGAGGCGCTCGTTCCGCGCGCGGCGTCCACCGCGCGAGTCCTCTCGTTCGCGCTCCCCCGCCCGGAGGGCAAGCCGTCGCTCGAGATCGCCACCGGCGTATCCGGCCAGGGCCCCTTCGAGGCCTCGGCCTACTTCGGGCCCAAGGACGTCACGATCCTCGAGAGCTACGGTCTCGGCCTGCAGCGCGCGGTGGACTTCGGCTGGTACGGCATCGTCGCCCGGCCCCTGCTGTGGCTGCTGAAGAAGACGCACGGGTACGTCGGCAACTGGGGCCTGGCCATCCTCGTCGTGACGTTCCTGATCCGCCTCCTTCTGTTCCCGCTGACGGCCAAGAGCTACATCTCGATGAAGAAGATGCAGAAGCTCACCCCGAAGATGAATGCGATTCGCGACAAGTACAAGAAGGCCAAGTCGGATGCGCAGCAGCGGCAGAAAATGAACGTGGAGCTGATGGCGCTGTACCAGGCGGAGGGCGCCAACCCGATGAGCGGCTGTCTGCCGATGATCCTGCAGCTGCCGATCCTCGTCGCGTTTTACAACGTGCTCTCGCGCTCGATCGAGTTGCGGCATGCGCCGTTCTTCCTGTGGATTCACGACCTTTCGGCCATCGACTCGACCTACGTGCTCGTCATCCTGATGATCGTGTCCATGTACGTCCAGCAGGCGATGACGCCGGCGACGATGGATCCGGCGCAGAAGAAGATCTTCATGTTCATGCCGGTCTTCATGGGGTTCTTCTTCAAGGACATGCCCGCCGGCCTCGTCCTGTACTGGCTTTTTTCCAACCTGCTGACCATCGGGCAGCAGCTCGTCATGAACCGAATCGTGAAGGAGGACGGCCCGTCGCCGCCCGGCAAGGGCGCCAAGGCGCTCAAGCAGGCGCGTGCGTAGGGCCGACAAAGCAACGATGAGATACGAAGCGAAAACCGAACAGGAAGCCGTCGAGGGCGCCGCGAAGGCTCTGGGCAAGCCAGCTGCCGGCCTCAAGTACACCGTGATCCGCGACGAGAAGGCCTTCTGGGGAGGGCGTGTCGTCGAGATCGAGGTCGAGGACGCCGGAGACGGACACACGGCCGCGGGCGCGGCGGTCGAGTTCGAGGCGCCGTTTCCTTCGCCCGAGGCTCCGGCCCCCGCCGTGGCGGCGCCGGCCCCGGCCCGGGTTGCGCCGGCGGCCCTGGCTCCCGAGGCGGACGCGGTGGCGGCCGTCGAAACGACGCTGACGGAACTGCTGTCGGCCGCCGGGTTGCTCGTCGAGACGCGGCGCCGCGAAGTCAACGGCGACGAGATGCTCTTCGAGCTCTTCGGCGACGACGTCGAGCCCCTCCTCGCGAACAAGGGCGAAGGCCTGACGGGACTCGAAGTCCTCGTCGGGCGGATCGCGTCCAAGCGCGTCGGCCGCCCGGTCCACCCTCGGCTGGACGCCGAGGGCTTCCGGGCTCACCGCAAGGAAGCCCTCGAGGAGCTCGCCCAGACCTCCGCCGAGGAAGTGCGGCGCACGCGGCGCCCGACCCTTCTGCCGCCGCTCGCGCCGTGGGAGCGGCGCCTGGTCCACCTGGCGCTGTCCGAGGACCCGGAGCTCGAGACGGAGAGCGAAGGGGAGGGATTCTTGAAACGCGTCGAGGTGCGGTTCAAGCGATAGCGTCCAGGGTGAGCGCATGCGCGCCTCCGACTCGCTCCTCGACACGATCGTCGCCCTCGCGACACCCGCCGGCCGCTCGGCCCTCGCGGTCGTGCGGTTGTCCGGAGGTCGATCCCGGGACATCCTCGCGGCGCTCGCGCCGGCGCTGCCCGCTCCGACGCCGCAGCGGCGGCCCGTCCTGGTGCTCCTACACGAAGGCGGCGGGGACGCGATCGACCAGGCCGTCGTGACCTTCCTGCCCGCGGCCTCGTCGCCGACGGGCGAGGACGTGGCCGAGATCTCGATGCATGGAAGCCCGATGGCCGTGGAGCGCCTGCTCGCGGCGGCGGTCGAGGCCGGTGCGCGTCCGGCCAGGCCAGGGGAGTTCACGGAGCGCGCGTTCCGCTCGGGAAGGCTCGACCTCGTTCGCGCCGAGGCCGTGCGCGAGCTCATCGAGGCGAGGACCCCGGCGGCGGCGCGGGCCTCCGCGCGGCGCCTGGCGGGCGGCCTGACCGGGCGCGTCGAGCTGGTCCGCGAGGACCTCCTCTTCGCATCGGCCGGGCTCGCCGCGGCGATCGACTTCTCGGAAGACGTCGGCGAGAGGATCGACGCGGCGGTTCCGATGCGCCTCGCGGCGGCTCTCGCGGAGCTCGACCGGATTGCCGCGACGGCGAAGACGGGCCGGCTGCTCGCGCACGGCTGCCGCGTGGTGATCCTGGGTCCGCCCAACGCCGGGAAGTCCACCCTTTTCAATGCGCTGCTCGGCCGAGAGCGCGCGATCGTCACCGAGGTCCCGGGGACGACGCGCGACACCCTCGAGGCGGAGCTCGACCTGGGCGGCGTGCCCGTGACGCTCGTGGACACGGCGGGTCTGCGGCCCACGCGGGACGTGGTCGAGGCGCTCGGGGTCGCCCGCGCACGCGAGGAGGGTGAGAGAGCGGACGCCGTGCTTTACGTGTTCGACGCCTCCGCCGGGCTCGATGCCGCGGACGAGGCGACACTCTCTCTGGCGAGCGGCCGGCCGCGGATTCTCGTGGCGAACAAGGCCGATCGCGCCGCGGCCGGCGCGGCGGGCCTTCCCGACGGCGCCACGCTCCTCTGCGGTCTTTCGCCGGAGGCCGGCGCGTCGCTGCGCGCTCTCCTGGCCGAAACCATCGCGGCGGGCGTCGCGACCGACGTCTCGTCGGACGTTCTCGGCTCGCTGCGTCAGGCCGACCTCGTCGGCCGCGCCCGCGTTGCGACCGCGGACGCGCTCGCGGCGGTGACGGACGGAACCTCTCCCGAGTACGCCGCCACCCATTGCCACGCCGGCCTCGACGCGCTCGCGGACCTGGTGGGGGAGACGACGTCCGACGACGTTCTTTCGCGGTTGTTTTCGACCTTCTGTATCGGAAAATGACGCGAGCGCCGGCAAGCATGAAAGCAGATCCGAAATCCCCGACGTGCGACGTCCTCGTCATCGGCGGGGGTCACGCGGGCGTCGAGGCCGCTCATGCCGCGGCCCGCATGGGCCTTCGGACTGCCCTGCTGACGGGTCAGGTGGAGTCGATCGGGCGCATGTCGTGCAACCCCGCCATCGGCGGCCTCGCCAAGGGCCAGCTCGTCCGCGAGATCGACGCCCTCGGCGGCCTGATGGGTCAACTTGCCGATGCGGCCGGCATCCAGTTCCGCATCCTGAACCGCTCCCGCGGCCCGGCCGTCTGGGGCCCGCGGGCTCAGTGCGATCGCGCCCTCTACGCACGGCTTGCGCGCGAGCGCCTCCGGCGCGCCGAGGGCCTCACGATTCTCGAAGGCATGGCCGAAGCCCTCATCGACGACGGCGGTCGAGTCGCCGGCGTCGTGACGGGCGAGGGCGAGCGCATCGGCGCGCGGGCCGTCGTCGTCACGGCGGGCACGTTCCTGAACGGCCTCATGCACACGGGAGAGCGCCGGACCGAGGGCGGGCGCGTCGGAGAGGGGGCAGCCCGGGGGCTTTCGGCCGCGCTCGCGGCGGCGGGCTTGAGGCTCGGCCGCTTCAAGACCGGAACGCCGCCGAGGCTTCACCGTGACACGATCGACTACGCCGCCTGCGCCGTCCAGGAGGGCGACGATCCGCCGGTCCCCTTCTCGTTTCGAACGACGCGTCTGCCCGAGCGCCAGGCGCTGTGCTGGCTGACGGCCACAAACCCGCGCGTCCACGCCCTCATCCGCGAGAACCTGCATCGCAGCCCGATGTACTCGGGGACGATCCATGGCATCGGTCCTCGTTACTGTCCGTCCGTCGAGGACAAGGTCGTGCGGTTCGCCGACAAGCAGCGCCACACGCTGTTTCTCGAGCCCGAGGGCTGGGACTCGGAGGAGATCTACGTCAACGGACTCTCGACCTCGTTGCCCGAGGACGTGCAGCGGGCCATCCTCGCGGAGATCCCCGCGGTCGCCAACGCGCGGATGATTCGCCCCGGGTACGCGGTCGAATACGATTTCGTCTTCCCCGACCAGCTCGCCCTCACTCTCGAGGCGCTCGAGGTGCCCGGCCTTTTTCTCGCGGGGCAGCTCAACGGGACGTCGGGCTATGAGGAGGCAGCGGCGCAGGGCTTGCTCGCCGGCGTGAATGCCGCGCTCTCGGTACGCGGCGAAGCGCCGTTCGTGCTCGAACGCTCGGAGGCGTACGCGGCGGTGCTGGTCGATGACCTGACGAAGAAGGGGCTCGAGGAGCCGTACAGACTCTTCACGTCCCGCGCGGAATACCGGCTGCTTCTCGGCGTGGATACCGTGCTGCCCCGCCTTTTGCCGCACGGGCGTCGCCTCGGCCTGATCTCGGGCTCCGAATACTCGGACGCGATGCGCGGCGAGGAGAGGCTCAGGCGGGCCGAGGAGGCCCTGCGCAGCCGAACCTTCACGCCGAGCCTCTCGACTCGCAAGGCTTTCGGAGAGAAGCTGGGCTTCGAGCTCGACATGCCGGTGACGGCATTTAAACTATTGCAAAGAAAAGACTTAACTATTGATCGCTTGGAGCTATTGGAACCCGAGCTCGCTATTGGGCTCGGTCGCGAGGAGCGGATCATTCTGGAGACCCGGGTCAAGTACGAGGGTTACATCCGGCGCGAGCTCGAACGGCTCGAGCGACTCAGGCCCTTCGAGTCCCGGCCGATCCCGGAAGGCTTCCGCTACTCGGGCCTTGCGGGTCTTTCCGTGGAAGTCGTCGAGCAGTGCTCGCGCCGCCGGCCGCGGACGGTCGGCGAGGCCGCGCGCATCCCGGGCGTCACTCCGGCGGCGGTCGCGATAATCTCGGCCCATGTCGCTCGGTCCGGAGGATCCTCTTTCGCCTGAGCAGTTCGAGGCGATTCTGCGCCGTCGAGCGCCGACCTTCGGCCGAGAGGTCGCCGTGGATCTTCCAGGAGCGTTCTCCGGATACCTCTCCGAGCTCGACCGCTGGAGGCGAAAGGTCAACCTCACCGGGAACCTGACGGCCGAGGAGCTCTCGGACCACCTCCTCGAATCGTTGGTCGCGTCAAACCTAATTGCTCATGGCGAGCGAGTTGTCGACATCGGATCGGGGGCCGGCTTCCCCGGGGTTCCGCTGGCCATCGCGAGGCCGGACCTCGCGGTTGCACTCGTCGAGCCGCGCGCCAAACGGGCGGCCTTCCTGCGACACGTCGCGAGGCATCTCGGTCTCCCGCGCGTCTCGGTGGTTGAGACTCGAATCGAGGAAGTCGGCGGGCAGACTTTCGGGGTCGCGGCGACCCGGGCGGTCGGCGGCTTCGGCTCGTGGATCGGTGATGCAGCCTTCTTGAGGCCCGGCGGAGCGCTCCTGGCCTGGACGACCGAGGCCGCCGCGGTAGCGCGGGAGTTGCGGGGGTTTGACCGGGTGAGGACAGTCCCGATTCCGGGCTCGGAACGGCGCGTCATCGGTGTTTTTCGCAAGCGGGACTGAGCCTGCCGCCGCGGTGTTCCACGTGGAACATCGGCAGCCCGATTCGATTTTCGCTTGCGGTCCCTGGATTCCCGACGATAATCGCGTTCCCCAATGGCCCGTATCATCGCCATCGCAAACCAGAAAGGCGGCGTCGGGAAGACGACGACCGCGATCAATCTGGCCGCCGCCATGGCTGCATACGATCAGAAAGTCCTGCTGATCGACCTCGACCCACAGGCCAACGCGACGTCCGGGATGGGCTTCTCGAAGCGTGAAGAGGGGGGGTCGGTTTACACCGCCCTGCTCTCCGGGGAGGCGGCCCCGACGGTCAAGGAGACAGCGTTTCCGAATCTCTGGATGGTGCCGTCGGGTCGCGACCTCGTGGGTGCCGAGGTGGAGCTCGTCAACCATCCCGACCGGGAAACACGTCTTCGGTTTGCCCTCGGAGCCGTGCGCGGCAGCTACGATTACGTTCTCATCGATTGCCCGCCGTCGCTGTCGCTCTTGACCGTCAATGCGCTGACCGCAGCCGATTCGGTCCTCGTACCGATTCAGACCGAGTACTTCGCCCTCGAGGGACTCACCGAGCTTCTCGAGACGATCGAGCGCGTGCGCGACTCTTTCAACCCGCTGTTGTCGATGGAAGGCATCGTCCTGACGATGTTCGACGAGCGAACCAACCTCGCCCGCCAGGTCGTGGACGACATCCGGCAGCACTTCGGGGATCGGGTTTTCGACACCGTCATTCCGAGGAACGTACGGCTCGGCGAGGCGCCCTCATTCGGCAAGCCGGTGCTGGCCTACGACATCAAATCGAAGGGCGCCGAGGCGTACCTCGCGCTCGGGCGTGAATTCCTGAAACGACGGAGGGCAAAATGAACACGCGCAAGCCCGTACTCGGCCGGGGGCTCTCCGCACTACTGCCCGGGAAGGACGATGTTCCACGTGGAACATATCCCCGGGACGTCGAGATAGACCGGCTGACTCCGTCGAGGTTTCAGCCGCGTCGGGACTTCTCCGAGGCCGCCCTGGCCGACCTCGCCAGGTCAATTCGAGAGCAGGGCATCGTTCAGCCCATCGTGGTCGTCGTGCGGGGAGACCGGTTCGAGATCGTTGCGGGGGAGCGGCGATGGAGAGCGGCCGCGATCGCGGGACTCGAGCGCGTCCCGATCACCGTTCGTGAGAAGAGCTCGGATCGCGACCTTCTCGAGGCCGCGCTGGTTGAGAACATACAGCGCGAGGACTTGAATGTTCTCGAGTCCGCGGAGGCCTATTCGCGCCTGCGCGAGGAGTTTCAGCTCACGCAGGAGAAGATTGCCGAGCGCGTCGGCAAGGATCGGGCGACTGTAGCTAACACTCTGAGAATATTGAAGTTATCGTCCACTGTACGTGAGAAGATCCGCGCCGGAGTGCTCTCTGCTGGTCACGCTCGCGCGCTCGTCGCGCTCGCTTCGACGGACGACCAGGAGCGGCTTGCAGAGGAGATCGTCCGGCGCGCGCTCTCCGTCCGTCAGACGGAAAAGCGGGTTGCCCGGCTATCCTCGGGGGACAAGGTCACGACCGAGCACCGTCGGGATCCTTTCACTCGGGATGCCGAGGAGAAGCTTTCGCGGCGTCTCCAGACGAAGGTGCGAATCGTTCGCCGCCGCCGGGGCGGGAAGATCGAGATCGGGTTCGGCTCGGAAGAAGAGTTGATCGGCCTCTACGAGAGGCTCTCCGCAAAGCCGTAGGCGTCCAGAGTCGAGAGTCAGAGTTCTTCCGGAGGAGACCAAAATGAAAACTCGTGGCGATGGCGCAACTCTCAACGGCTTCCTCGACAAGGGAAGCCACCTGAGGGGCGAGCTCACGTTCGAGGAGACCTTTCGCATCGACGGCAGATTCGAGGGAAAGATCCCCTCGGGCAGCGAGCTCATCCTTGGCGATTCGGCGGAGGTCGACGCCGAGATCCGGGTCGAGCGGCTTTCGATCAACGGCGCGCTGAAGGGTTCCGTCCACGCGAGCGAGCGGATCGAGATCCATCCGCGCGCGCGCGTGACCGCGCAACTCCATACGCCGGTCCTTCGCATCGAGGAGGGCGCGTTCTTCCAGGGCTCCTGCAGCATGAACCAGGAGAGCGCCCCGAAGCTCGTCGAGGTGGCCGCGCCCTCATTGCGTAAATAGCAGAAAACAGAATAGTTATAGAGTCACACGAAGGCAGTCGCGGACGTCGTCGCGTTCATCTCGACTCCGAACTGCCGACTGTGCTATTGATCCGCGGTTTCGTTTCTCCGGAAGGTTCTGCATGATCGAAGCACCCAACGTCTCGAGTCTCTATGTGTTTCTTGCCTTCGGGATCTGCTATTGGATCCTGAAGAGATATCTCTTTGTTCCGCTGTCGGGGATCCTCGACGCCCGCGAGCAGGCCGAGCGGGACGCCGAGCGCGCGTACGCGGAGAGCCTCGCAGAGCTCGAAAAGGCGGTCGCCTCCGGTGAGGACAACCTCTCCGAGGCGCGGCGGGAGGCGTTGAAGACGCGCGAGACGCTGAGGGCCGAAGGCGCCGCCCTTCTCGAAGGCAAGCTCGCCGAGGCTCGCGCGGCCGCCAAGGCCGCCATCGACCGCGGGGGCCGTGAGATCGAAACCCAGAGCGCGGGGTCGGCGCGGGAGCTGCCCGAACGAGCCCGCGGTCTCGCCCGCGAGCTCGCCGAAAAGATCCTCGGACGAAAGCTCGCCGCGTGAGCCTGCTGCCCGGCCTTCCTGCGGGGTTCACCGCCATCCTGATCGTGTCCCAAGAAGGGCACGAGGCTTCGAAGTTTCTCGGAGTGCCGCTCTGGATCTGGCAGGTTCTCAACCTCGTTCTCTTTCTCGTCGTCCTTTTCTACCTCGTCGGCAAGCCCCTTTCGGAGACCTTCCGCAAGCGCCAGCTCGCGATCGAGGAGCGCCGGAGGGAGGCCGAGACGCAGCGCGCCTCGGTGGACCGCCTCGCCCTCGACATCCGTGAGCGCACCGCCAAAGTCGAGCGCGAGATCGAGGAAATTCGCCGGCAGGGACGGGCCGACGGCGAAGACGCGCGCCGGGCCCTCGCATCGCGGGCCGACGAGGAGGCCGAGCGAATCCGCAGGGAGGCGACCGAGGAGATCGAGCGCCGCGTCGCGGCCGCCCGCAGCGAGCTGCGGCAGGCCGCGGCGGACCTGACGGCTCGCAGCGCGACCGAGATTCTCTCGCGCGAGATCACGCCCGCGGACCGCGAGCGCCTGCACGCCGACGGCGTGGCGCACGTGAAGGACGCTCGATGAGCTCGTTCACGCATCCGTACGCGCGCGCCTTTCTCGAGGCCGCGCCGGCCGACTACGACATCGCCGGATTCCTCGAGGCCGGCCGGACGCTGACGAGCACGTTCGAGGCGAACCCGACGCTGCGGGCGTTCCTGCTCGCGCCCAACGTTCCGCGCGAGGCCAAGAGCAAGGCGATCGAGGCCCTCGCGGGCAAGGCGGGCATCGACGCGTACGGCGCGCGGTTCCTGCAGGTGCTGCTGCGCAACCACCGCCTCCTCGAGGCGGCCGACGTGTTTCGGGCGCTGCGCGACCTGAACGACGCGCGCAGGAACATCCTCCGGGTGCGGGTCACCGTTCCGGCGCCCCTGACCGACGCGGAGAAGGCGGCGCTCGAGAGCGCCCTGACCGTGCGCACGGGCAAGACCGTGCAGACCCAGATCGACTTCGACCCGACGCTGCTCGGCGGGTTCATCGCCCGGGCCGGGTCCCAGGTGTTCGACGGATCGGTGGCCGCCGCGGTCCGGCGGTTCCAGACGCAAGCCAAAGAGAGAACGGGAGCCTGAGATGGAGATCAAAGCGGACGAGATCACGGCAATCCTCAAGCAGCAGCTGGCGGGCTACGAGAAGGCGATCGACGTGGCCGAGGTCGGCACGGTCCTCTCGGTCGGCGACGGCATCGCGCGCATCTACGGCCTCGACAAGGTCATGGCGGGCGAGCTCGTGGACTTCGGGCACGACATCTTCGGCCTCGCCCTGAACCTCGAGCAGGACCAGGTCGGCGTCGTTCTTCTCGGCGAGTCGCAGCACGTCAAGGAGGGCCAGGAGGTCCGCCGGACGCGCCGCATCATCCAGGTGCCGGTGGGTCCCGGCCTCGTCGGACGCGTCGTGGACGCCCTCGGGCGGCCGATCGACGACAAGGGCCCGATCAAGGCGACCGAGTTCTACCCGATCGAGCGCATCGCCCCGGGCGTCATCGACCGCCAGGGCGTCAAGGAGCCGGTTCAGACGGGCCTGAAGGCGATCGACGCGATGATCCCGATCGGCCGCGGCCAGCGCGAGCTGATCATCGGTGACCGCCAGACCGGCAAGACTGCCATCGCCCTGGACACGATCATCAATCAGAAGGGCAAGGGCGTCGTCTGCATCTACGTCGTCATCGGCCAGAAGAAGTCGACGGTCGCGCAGGTGGCCAAGACCCTGGAAGAGAACGGCGCGCTCGCCCACACGATCATCGTTTCGGCGACGGCCTCGGACCCGGCCCCGCTACTCTACATCGCGCCGTACTCGGGCTGCGCGATGGGCGAGTGGTTTCTCTACAACAAGCAGCACGCGCTGACGATCTACGATGACCTCTCCAAGCATGCCGCGGCATACCGCGAGATCTCGCTGCTGTTGCGGCGGCCGCCCGGCCGCGAGGCGTACCCGGGCGACGTCTTCTACCTGCATTCGCGCCTGCTCGAGCGCGCTGCCAAGCTGTCGGATGCGAAGGGCGGCGGCTCGCTGACCTCGCTGCCGATCATCGAGACGCAGGCGGGAGACGTGTCCGCCTACATCCCGACCAACGTCATCTCGATCACGGACGGCCAGATCTATCTCGAGAACGATCTCTTCTACTCTGGCGTACGTCCCGCCGTGAACGTCGGCATCTCGGTGTCCCGCGTCGGCGGCAACGCCCAGATCAAGGCCATGAAACAGGTCGCGGGAACCCTGCGCCTCGACCTCGCGCAGTACCGCAACCTCGCGGCCTTCGCCCAGTTCGGTTCGGACCTCGACAAGGCGTCCCAGGCTCAGCTCGCGCGCGGCCAGCGCATGGTCGAACTCTTGAAGCAGGCGCAGTTTGCTCCCCTGGACGTCGAGCTGCAGGTCGTGTCCATCTACGCGGGCACGAAGGGATACTTCGACTCGCTCAAGGTCGAGGCGGTCCTCCCCTTCGAGAAGGGCCTTCACGAGCATCTGAAGAGCAAGTCCAAGGAGATCCTCTCGGCGATCCTGGCGACCGGAAAGCTCGAAAAGGCGACCGAGGAAGCGCTCGGGAAGGCGATCCAGGAGTTCAAGGACCGGTACGTCAAGGACAACGCCGCGGCCGTCGCGGCCTAGGCTCTCGGCCGACCCATGGCTTCTCTCATCGACCTCCGCCGCCGGCTGCGCTCGGTCAAGAGCACGCAGCAGATCACCAAGGCCATGAAGATGGTCGCGGCGGCCAAGCTGCGCCGTGCCCAGGAGCGCGTCGTCGGAGCGCGCCCCTACGCGAAGTTGCTCTCCGACGTGCTGGCGAAGGTCGCAGCGCATGTCGGGGAGGTCACGCACCCGCTGCTCGAGACGCGCGAGGAAAAGCGCGTCATCGTGGTGACGATCGCCGGAGACCGGGGACTGGCCGGAGCCTTCAATACCAACGTCAACAAGGCGACTCTGCATCTGCTGGCGGCGCACCCGGAATGGAAAGAGGTCCGCATCCTTCCGATCGGCAAGAAGGCCGTCGAGTTCTGGCGGCGCCGGAAGTACCCCCTGACCGAGAAGACGTATTCGGGCATCTTCGCCACGCTCCAGTACGGCAACGCGAAGGAGATCGCAGCGTTCCTCTCGGCGGAGTTCCTCGCGCCGCGCGTCGACGCCGTGTACCTCGTCGTCAACGAGTTCCGGTCCATCCTGTCGCAGGTCGTCCACACCGCGAAGCTCCTCCCGTTGTCTCCCGAGGCGGCGGCGGCGCCCGAGGGCGAGCAGCCCGGCGTCGACTACATCTACGAGCCCGACGCCCCGACGATCCTGGCGTGGCTGCTGCCGCGGTTCCTCGAGTTCACGATCTACCGGGCCCTGGCCGAATCGGCGGCCGCCGAGATGGGCGCCAAGATGACCGCGATGGACTCGGCGTCCAAGAACGCCGGGGACCTGATCGACAAGCTGACGCTGACCTACAACCGCGCCCGACAGGCGCGCATCACCAAGGAACTGATCGAGATCGTCTCGGGCGCCGCGGCTCTCGAGTAAGAAGGGGTTGACCATGGCAGACCAGAACGTCGGAAAAGTCGTCGCGATCATCGGGCCCGTGCTGGACATCGAGTTCCCGCAGGGCCAACTGCCGGCGATCTACAACGCGGTCCGCATCCAAGACGACGGCAAGGAGACCGGCGAGCCGATCGACGTCGTCGTGGAAGTCGCGCAGCAGCTGGGCGAGAGCGTCGTGCGTTGCGTCGCCATGAAGCCGACCGACGGCATGGTGCGGGGCATGAAGGCCGTGGACCTCGGTGGGCCGATCTCGGTGCCCGTCGGCCGCGAGACGCTCGGCCGCATTCTGGACGTCCTCGGCGAACCCGTCGACGGCCTCGGCCCGGTCAATTCCAAGGAGCGCTGGCCAATCCACCGCGAGCCGCCCGCGTACGACGAGCAGGCGACGTCCGTCGAGATGTTCGAGACCGGCATCAAGGTCATCGACCTGCTCGAGCCCTATACGAAGGGCGGCAAGACCGGCCTCTTCGGCGGCGCCGGCGTCGGCAAGACCGTCATGATCCAGGAGCTCATCAACAACGTCGCCATGCACCACGGCGGCTTCTCGGTCTTCTCGGGCGTCGGCGAGCGCACGCGCGAGGGCAATGACCTGTACCACGAGATGTCGGAGTCGGGCGTCATCACGCCGGGCAATTCCGAGAAGTCGAAGTGCTCGCTGATCTACGGCCAGATGACCGAGCCGCCGGGCGCCCGCCTGCGCGTGGGGCTGACCGGCCTGACGGTGGCCGAGTACTTCCGCGACACGGAGGGCAAGGACGTCCTTCTCTTCATCGACAACATCTTCCGCTTCACGCAGGCGGGCTCGGAAGTCTCGGCGCTGCTCGGCCGCATGCCGTCGGCCGTCGGCTACCAGCCCAACCTCGCCACCGAGATGGGCGAGCTGCAGGAGCGCATCACGTCGACCAAGAAGGGCTCGATCACCTCGGTCCAGGCGATCTACGTCCCGGCCGACGATTTGACCGATCCCGCCCCGGCGGCCGCGTTCGCCCACTTAGACGCCACGACGGTTCTCTCGCGCGCGATCTCCGAGATGGGCATCTATCCCGCGGTCGATCCGCTCGCCTCGACCTCGACGATCCTCTCAGCCCGCGTCGTCGGCGAGGAGCACTACAAGTGCGCCCGCGACGTCCAGGCCGTGCTCCAGAAGTACAAGGACCTCCAGGACATCATCGCGATTCTCGGCATCGACGAGCTCTCCGAAGAGGACAAGCAGGTCGTCGCGCGCGCCCGCAAGGTCCAACGCTTCCTGTCGCAGCCCTTCTTCGTCGCCCAGCAGTTCACGGGCATCGAGGGCCGCTACGTCAAGATCGCCGACACGATCAAGGGCTTCCGCGAGATCGTCGACGGCAAGTGCGACGACATGCCCGAGCAGGCCTTCTACATGGTCGGCACCATCGAGGAAGCGCGCGAAAAGGCGGCCCAGCTGGCGAAGGTCGCGTAGCGTGGCCCTCCAGCTTCTCGTCGTGACTCCGGAGCGACGCGTCCTCGAGGCCGAGGCGGACGAGGTGGAATTGCCAGGCTCGCAGGGCTACCTCGGCATCCTGCCCGGGCACGCCCCGCTCATCACGCTGCTTGGCACCGGCGTCCTGAGCTTGCGCCGGGGAGGCAGCACTACGGCGTACGCGGTGTCCGCGGGTTTCGCGGAGGTCTCGGGAGACCGCGTCTCCGTCCTCGCCGACTCGGCCGAGGCCGCCGGCGAGATCGACGCGGCCTCGGCCGAGCGCGAGCGCTCGAAGGCCGAGGAAGAGATGAAGACCGCGGGCGTGGACACGCTCGACGGCATCCGCTCGCGGCTCGAGCTCGCCCAGGCCAGGCTCGCCGTCGCCCGCCGGCCGAGCTAGCGCCCGGTCGTCCACGGCTGCCGGCGCCCAATTTTTTTCGCTCCGGTTGTCCTCTTTTCCCCGGGCTGGCGAGTCCAAGAGGGGGGAGGATTCCATGAACCGTCGGGAGCGTGTCCGTCCAGCCCTGATGCTTTTCGCCCTGATCGCCGCGGTGGCGGCTGCGGTGTGCGTCCCGAACGAGGACGGAGGGCTGGTGCCGGCGGCGGTCCTGCTCCTCGTTCTCACCGCGCGGCTGGTGCGCCGAAGGACCTCGCCCGAGTCGCGCCGCGCCTGAAATCGCCGACCCGGCCAGGGCGTCGGGAGTTGCGACCGGTCTGAGAGAATGCCCGGGTGACGGACGTCGTGCCCCCCGAGCCTCCCAACGGCTCCGAGCGACTCTTTCTCTCGGGGCCGCGCTCGCGCATCAAGGAGTTTCTCTCGGTCCTCGCCATCATGCGCGAGTTCATCCGGGGCTTTCAGACGCTGCATTTCGTCGGCCCATGCGTCACGGTCTTCGGCTCGGCGCGGTTCAAGGCCGACCATCCCTACTACGCCCTGTCGGAGCGGGTCGGGGCCGGCCTCGCGCGCCTCGGGTTCACCGTCATGACCGGCGGCGGCCCGGGCGTCATGGAAGGCGCCAGCCGAGGGGCCAAGGAGGCGGGCGGCTTCACCGTGGGATGCAACATCGTCCTGCCGGAGGAGCAGAAGCTCAACCCCTACCTCGACCGGTCCGTCGCCTTCGAGCACTTCTTCGTGCGCAAGGTGATGCTCGTGAAGTACTCCTACGCGTTCGTGGTGATGCCGGGAGGCCTCGGCACCATGGACGAGCTCTTCGAAGCGCTGACGCTGATCCAGACCGCGAAGATCCAGAACTTCCCGGTGGTCCTCATGGGCACGGAGTTCTACCGGCCCCTCATGGGCTTCCTCGCGAAGATGGTCGCGGCCGGGACGATCTCGAACACCGACCTCGATCTTCTCCTCATCACCGATTCGGTCGAGGAGGCGATGGCCCACATCCAGACCCATGCCGTCCGGTCCTTCGGGCTCGACCGGCCGTGGAAGAAGGTCAAGCTCCTGGGCGAGTAGACGTCGCTTCCGCTCGCTGCGCTCGCTCTCGCTCCCGCGTCGCGAACCTCCTCCCTCCTTTCGGTCGGGAGACTATTCGCGACGCGAACTGCAGTCACGATGCCGCTCGACGAGCCATGCCAGTCCAATGTCATCCTGAGGTCGCCGGCCCGAAGGGTCCCTTTAGGCGCCGCGAAGCCGCTCGCTGGAGCCTGTAAACCGGACACGTCGCAGATCGTCTCTCCATCCGGGGCCGCGGATTGGTCGGCGGTCCGAAAGGAGCCTCTCCATGCGACGGTTTCTCTTCCGCCTTGCTGCAGTCGCCCTTCTCGGCCTCGCGGTGCCCCTATCGGCCTTCGCGCAGGACGCCCCGGCCGTGCGCCACGCCTTCCGACACCGGCTCAGGGAGTGCCTCTCGATCCTCGACCTCACGGATCAGCAGAAGACCGACATCCAGGGGATCCTCGAGGCCGCGAAACCTGCCTTCGAGGCAGACGTGGCCGCGGTCCGCGCGGCGCGCCAGGCGCTCAAGGCCGCCGCCGATGCCGTGCCGCCGGACGCGTGCGCCGTCGGGACCGATTTTCTGGCGGTGAAGTCGGCGGTCGCGACGCTGCGCGCGCAGCGCGACGCGGTGCGGGGCCAGGTCCTCGCGACGCTGAGGCCGGACCAGCAGACCCGTCTGATGGGCTGTCTCGACGCGCCGCGGCCCGACGCCCCGGCCGCCGCCGAGGAGAGCGACGACTGACCGCGAGACCCGAGCCTCTTACGGCGCGCGGTAGCCCGGCCCGCGCAGGGCCTTGCCGGGCGCCGCGCCCGTGATCTTGCCCCCGTCCACGACGAGCACGCCATTGACCGCGACGTAGGGGAAGCCGGCACTGTAGCGGCGGGGCTCCTCATACGTCGCGAGGTCCTGCACCTTCGCCATGTCCACGAGAACGAGGTCCGCGGCAAATCCCACCTTGACGAGGCCGCGGTCGGTCAGGCCCGCCGCCTCGGCCGGAAACGACGTCATCTTGCGAACGGCTTCCTCGAGGCGAAGCACCTTTTCGTCGCGGACGTAGTGACCGAGGATGCGCGCGGTCGAGGCCCAGCCGCGGGGATGGGACTTTTCCTGCGAGAAGATGCCGTCGGTCGCTCCCGCCCCGGAGTCCGTGCAGAAGGCCACGAGCGGGCTCTGCAGCGCCGTGCGCACGTCGGTCTCGTCCATCATGAAAATGATGCAGGCCGTGTTGGAGCGGTCGGCGATCACGAGGTCGATCAGGGCGTCGCGCGGGTCCTTCTTTTCGTCGGCGGCGATCTGGGCAATCGACTTACCCTCGTACTTCTTGAGCGACGTGTTCACGACCGAGGCGACGAGCACCCGATCCGGTCCGCCGGCGCCGAGGTACTGGTTGCTCCAGGAGTCGGAGTCTTCGAGCATGTCCTTCTTCGCGCGCTCGCGCTGCGCGGGATCGCCCAGCCGCTTCAGGAGGGCGTCGCGCCCGCCCTCGCGGATCCAGGGAGGCAGGCAGGCGTCGAGGCCGTTGGAGCCGGCCGTGTAGGGATATTGGTTGGCGGCGACGTCGAGCCCCTCGGCGCGGGCGGCGCGGATGCGCTCGAGAATCGCCGGCATGCGCCCCCAGTTTCGCTTGTACGCCGTTTTCAGGTGCCAGATCTGCGTGCGGATGGCGGCTTCCTTCGCGATGCGAAAGACTTCGTCGAGGGACGCGTCGATGGCATTGGCCTCGGAGCGCTGGTGCGTGAAGTAAGCGCCGCCGTAGTGCGCGGCGACCTTCGCCATCGCGATGAGTTCCTCGGTCGAGTTGTACATGTCGGGGACGTACTGGAGCGAGGAGGAGACCCCGATTGCCCCCTCGCGCATCGCCTGGTCCACGACGTCGCACATGCGCTTCAACTCTTCGGGCGTCGCGCGGCGGTCGGCCTTGCCGATGACGAAGTCACGCACGCTCCCGGCGCCGACGAAGGTCGCGAGATTGATCGCGCTGCCCCGGCGTGCGAACGTGTTGAAGTAGCCGTCCAGCGTCGTGAAATCGGGCGTGAACCCGTAGCGGACGTAGACGTCCTTGCCCTCCGCGAGCATCGAGGCGTTCAGCGGCGCGATCGACGACCCCTCGCCCGTGACCTCGGTCGTGATGCCCTGGGTGATCTTCGAGGCCGCCCGCTTGTCGACGAGCACGTTGTATTCGGACTGGCCGAGCAGGTCGATGAAGCCCGGCGTCAGCGTGAGACCCGCGGCGTCGATCGTGCGCCGCGCGGCGTGGCCGGAAAGCGGGCCGACCGCGGCGATTTTGCCGTCGCGCACGCCGACGTCGGCGACGAACCACGGCGCGCTCGTGCCGTCCACGACACGGGCGCCCGTGATGAGCAGGTCAAACGGAGCCTCCACGGGCGCGGGGGAGAGAGCGAGCAGGCACAGGAGTGCCGGGAGGGCGATCAGCGGCTTTTTCATGGCCGTAACTCTACCCCCTCCGTTCACGCTGCGTTCACGTGCCGGCAGCTAGCCTCGGCAGGATGAGAAGGCTCTGCGTCGCCGGCCTCCTGCTCGTCGCGCTGGCCGCGAGCCTGGCCGCGGCGTCTCCCGACAAGACCCGGACGCACGGCTTGTCGGTCTCCGGAACGGTCGGGAAAATCGACGGCGCGGCGAAGACCTTCGTCGTGCGGACGTCGGCGGGCAAGGACACGACGCTCGTCCGCACCCCGGCGACGAAGGTCAACGGCGAAGGCCTCAAGTCCGGCGACCGGGTCGTCGTGCGCTACCTCGAGCGCGACGGCAAGAAGGTCGCGACCTCCATCCGGATCGAGCCCGCCGCCGTCGCGGCGGCCACCCCCACGGCCCCCGCCCCCGCCACGCGCTGACCCGGGCCACCCGGGCTCGGGACCCGCGCTCCTGTACTCTTCCACGAGGTTCAGGAGTCAGGGCTGACCCCAACACGGTTTTCTCGACGTGAAACCGCGGCCGCCGCCGCGCTCGCTCTGCTCGGAGTTGGGCTGCGGCTGTCGTTTTGCGCGGCCTTTCCGACCGATCCGGTTTCGGATTTCAGAGGCCTCGTCCTGTTCGGGCTGCGTCTGCGCGACGAGGGCCTGGCCGTTCCCGGCTGGCACTGGGTGCAATTCAACCCGGGGCTGCCCTTGATGCTCTCGCTTCTCTTTCGAATTTTCCCGGGGGGCATCGCGGGCGTGGCGCGCGTGGCCACCGCGACGGCGACGGGGCTCGTGCCGGTGCTGCCGTTCCTGCTCTGGCGCCCGGTCCTCGCTTTCCGCTGGCGTTTTCTGGCCGGCCTCTTGCTCGCCGTCTGGCCGGGCCAGGTCTTCTTCTCGGGTGTGACGGCGCAGGAGAACTGGGTCCTGCTGCCGACGGTGGCCCTCGCGGCGCTGGCGGTCCGGCGGTTGCGTGATCCGGCGGACGAGGGGCATCCGATCGTCGCCGGGCTCCTGCTGTGCGCGGCCGCGGCGATTCGCCAGGAAATGCTCGTCGCGATGAGCGTGCCCGCTCTGGCGGCCGCCGGTTTTCCCGGCCGCGGGCCGGGACGCACGACGCGCCTCTTGCGTTTCGCGGCGGCCGCCGCGATTCCGCTGGCGCTGCTCGCCGCCGAGCGGCGCGCGGCGACGGGCCGTTTTTCGATCACGACGGAGCATGGCGGCCTGACCGTTCTCGGCACGCTCGTGCCGGGCTCCGCGGCCGCGGGCTGGTTGGACCCGACGCTGTACGTCGCGTCGATCGAGCCGGCGCTCCTGAAGGAGCCCGCGCGGCTGCGCAGCGCCGCTTGGGGCCTCGCGGCGGACGAAGCGCGCCGTCGATACCGCTTCCACGCGCTGCGCGTCGCCACCGCTCTGTTGCGCCTCTCGGTCGAGAGCGACGCGCAGAACCTCTTCTGGAGCCTCGAGGCTCCTGGCGCGCTTTCGCCCGACAAGGCGCCGGCCGGCGCGGCGTGGGCGCGGGCGGCCCGGCCGCTCCTGAGGATCGAGCTTGCCCTGATTTCCGGGTTCTTCCTCGTGGCGTTTCTACAAGGGATCCGCCGACGGGACTCGGCCGTTCTCGTTCTTGCGTTCGCGGTCGTGCTCAAGACGTCTCTGCAGGTCGCGTTCTCTCCCCTGGGCCGCCTCATGGTTCCCGCAATCGCGCTCGAGTTGCTCGTCATCGCTCTGACGGCGGCCGACCTCGCGGGCCCCGCTGCTGGCCGCGAGCGGGTTGCCGTCCTGCTGCTTTCGGTGCTTGCGTCCGTGGTTCTGCTCGCGTCATTGCCACCCCTCGAGCGTCTCGCGATCCGGAAGGACGAACCGCCTCCGCGCATTGCGCGCTTTCCGCTAGCCATCGCCGGCGGCGGTGGATGGGTCGAGTGCGCGGTCGAATCCGGACGGCTGACCGCGATCGCTGGCGACCGGGCCTGGATCGGCTCGACGGACGCCGCCGCCCGGGTCGCCTGTCGGCTGCCGGAGTTGCGGCCCGGCGCGACACTAGGCCTCGATCTCGAGGCGCCGGCCGTGCCCGGCGGTCGGGATCCCGGCGCAGGGTTCGAGAGAGTCGAGGCCGACGGGCAGGAGCGCTATCGCCTCGATGCCGGCAGCGAGGCCGCGGGAAGTTGGCGGCGGATCCCGCTCGCCAGCGCGACCGAGCCGCCCCCGCGAACCGTCGCCGTCGAAACGCGCGGCGCGACGGCCGGCTTCGGGTTCGTGCGCCGGGTTCCGGGCGCGCCTGCCCTGCCGCGGGACCGCACGCTGCCCTAGCGTTCCTCAGCGCCCGTCGAGCGCGCGCAGGACCGACATGACGCGCGCGGACCACGAGTTCTCTCTCGCGAGCGCCCGCAGGTGGGCGCGAAAATCCGGGTCGCGGCCCTGCTCCCGAGCTGCGTCGAGCGCCCGGGAGAACTCCTCTGCCGTCGCGGCGATGCGGACCTCCGGGTAGGCCTGGCACTCCGTCATCGGCGTCGTGACCACGGGCCGCGCGCCCGCGAAGTACTCGTAGAGCTTCAGCGGCGAGGTCGCCTGCGTGATGGCGTTGATGCGGAAGGGGATCGTCGCCACGTCGAAGAGCGACAGGTAGCCGGGCAGCGTCGCGTAGTCGCGCGGCCCGATCCAGCGCACGTTGGGCCGCGCCAACAGGGGCTGGCCGGGGAGGCTCTTGTCGTACTGCGGCCCGATCAGGACGAAGCGCCAATCGGGCTTTGCGGCGGCCACCCGTTCGAGCAGCGGATAGTCGAACCATTCCGCGAGGGCCCCGTAGTATCCGGCGACCGGAGCGCCGGGAGCCAGGAACGCGAGCAGCTCGGCGTCCCGCGGCGGCGCGGCCGGCGCCGCGAAGCGCTCGTACTCGACGCCGTTGGGCAGGAGGACCGCGTCTTTGCGAATCACCCGCGCCTCGTCGTAGAGGCGGCGGGCGACACACGCGACGAGTGTCGCCTCGGCGAGGCCGCGGGCGTGGTTTCTGTCGAGCAGCTCCCGATCCTGCGGGAACACCCCGAGATCGTCGATCCAGTCGTACACGGTGCGCACGGGCTTCGGGTACCCATCGGCGAGGTGGTAGTTGTACGGGAACGCCCAGAGCAGGGGCGACGGCACCTCGTGGAGGAGCTCGGGCGAGCCGCTGAAGAGAAAGAGGTTCGGCTCGATCTCGCGGAAGCCGTCCACGCGGTCGGCGGCGTTGCTGCTGTCGAAGATCGCAACGTAACCCAGGCGCGCGAAGACCCGCGCGAGGTGATGCGGGCGCTGGAAGAGGTGGATGCCCCAACCGACCGACGGCAGGAAGATCACCGCGCCCCGCGAAGAGGCCACGCGCGCGAGGACGTGCGCGAGCTGCTCGCGGTGCTCCTCGAGGGTCGCGAACCGGCGGGGCGCGGGAGGCCTTGCCGCGGGCGCCGCGGCAGCCGAAGCCGGCGCGGCGCTCCACTTCTCCGAGTACTTGCGCTGGTTTTCGGCGTAGAGGGCGAAGTACTCCTCTTTGTCCATCGTTCGGAACGACGCCATCTGCCAGTGGTGGACGAAGGCGTCGCGGGCGCACCGGATGGCATACCCCTTCTCGCGGACGCGCCGGTTGTAGTCGTCGTCCTCGAAGAGGCCCGCTCCGAAGCGCTCGTCCAGCGGCCCGACGTCCTCGTAGACGCGGCGTGGCAGCGCCGTGCAGAAGAGGGCCAGCATCGGGATGTCGAAAGCCTCGCGGTCGTGGGCGCGGATCCATTGCGCCGCCCACGCGGGCAGGTCTCCGACGTCGGAGTAGCCCGCATCCACCTTCGCCGCGTTGGCGATGGCATTGGTGACCGGGCCCACGAGGCCGAGGGTCGGATCGGCCCAGAGGTGCCGCGTCAGGGTCGTGGCCCAGCCGCGCGTGACCACGGTGTCGTTGTTGAGGATCACGAAAAACTCGCCCGATGCGGCGGCCAGCCCGGCATTGCAGCCGGCCGCAAAGCCGCGGTTCTCGGCGTGGAAGATCGGCCGAACTCTCGCGTCGCGTCGCGCCGCGTTCTCGATGAGCTCGCGCGTTCCGTCGGTCGAGCCGTTGTCCACGACGAGGATCTCGAAGTTGGGCCACTCGGTCCGGGCGAGGAGGCTTTCGAGGCAGAGTCGGTTGAAGTCCCGTCCGTTCCACGTCACGACGACGACCGAGACCTTCGGGAAGGCCGCCGCGATGGCATCCTCCCCCTGCA
>DATMNJ010000279.1:0-2051 GCA_035569175.1 Thermoanaerobaculia bacterium
CCGCGGACGGTCGCCTCGCGAATCGCGCCGCGAAGGGCCGTTCGGAGTGCCTGGCTCGAGGGGCGGCATGAACACCGTGCTTCGCCTCCTGGTCGCCGCTGGGCAGATCATCGTGTTCGCGCTCGTCATGCTCGGCCTCGCCGACCTGGCGCTCGGCGGCGCCGCACACCGGGTCCAGGTGCGCGACGTCCTGGCCCTCGCGCTCGCGATGACCCTCCAGTACGGGCTCGAGTGCGTTCGCGCCCGCCATTACGGGGGCACCCCGTGAGCCGCGTATTCGCGGCCCGGCAGGTCCGGCTCGGCCGGACCGTCGCCGGTCAGGACGGGAGTGCTTGAGCCATGAACCGGTGTGGCCACTGCAAGTCGCCGATGGCGGAGGGCAAGGTCCGGTGCGGCCTGTGCCGGCGCTGGGGCCTGCCGGTCGACGAGGCGCACCCCGAGGCCGAAGGCGGCCAGGGTCACGTGTCGCTCGGGAAGGTGAAGGCGAGCGAGCTCGCGCGGCTCAGCGGGTTTCAGGGCCCGGTCGCGCGCGCCTTCGACAAGGCCGTCTCGCGGTTCGTGCGCGGGGGTGTGTACCTGTTCTCGGGCGACCCAGGCGCGGGCAAGAGTACGGTGACGCTCCAGCTCGTGGCCGGCTTCGATGGCCGGGCCCGCATCGTCCTCGGTGAGGAGATGAAGGAAGCCGTCAAGGAGCGCGCGAACCGGCTCGGGCTCCGGCAGGTCGGCCATGTCGACGTGATCGAGACGAACGACGTGGACGAGGTCCTCGATGTCGATGAGCCGTATCAGCTCACGATCATCGACTCGCTCGACGCGCTCGGCGACGCCGAGGTCGGCGGGACGCCCGGGACGGCGCATCAGAAGAGCGCGGTTTTGCACAAGCTCGAGAAATACGCCCGGGTGACCAAGGAGACGTTGGTCGTCCTGTCGCACGTGAACAAGCAAGGCGAGTACGCGGGCGGGATGGACCTGTCGCACCTGGTCACCGCGACGCTGCATTTCGAAAAAACCGACGAGGTGTTGCGGACGCTCAAGGCGTCCAAGAACCGCGGCGGACCGATCACGCACGTGAACGCGCTCGGCGAGCTCGACGGCTCGGCGGCGTTCCGGATGACCGAGCTCGGGCTCGAGGTCGCCGGGTCACGAGCCGAGAACACCAGATCCCGTATCGCGGCCAGAGCCGCAGCCGCGGGGCGGAAGGAGACGAGGTCATGACAAAGGGAAAGAAGGGGAGCAGCAAAGCCCGCCGCCACAGGGCCCAGCCACGGAAGCCGAAGGCCGGGCAGCCGGGGTTCGATGAAGCCGTAGTCGGCAGCGCCGGCACCGTTCACCACGGCAGAAAGCGTGTAAACTCGACTGCGGCGGCTTACCGCGCCGCCGTGAAGATGGTGCAGTCGACCGTCGCGGCAGGCGGCGCGCTCGATCCGTGGTCCTCGCGGACTACCGCGCAGCGGATCGCTCGCGGAACGGCGTACGGTCCGTCGGCCCCGCCGCCGTACTGGGCCGAGATCCATGCGCTCGAAGAGGCCAAGGCGAAGGCCGCCATCGCGGTTGCCGCGGCGCAGATCAAGCAGAAGCTGATCACGGGGCGCGCGCTGACGGAGAAGGAGCGCCAGGTCGCCTCCATCGCCGGCCTCAGCGTGGCCGACGTCGTGCAGGCGCGAAAGCGGATCCTGAAGGAGCAGCTGCAGGAGAAGGTGGCTCGAGGCGTGGTGCTCTCGCGGGCGGAGCGATTCAGCGCCGACGAGCTCAAGGTCCAGTACGACCCGAAGCTTGACGAGAAAGGTCGGCCGGTCAAATTCCAGCCGTTCCTGTCGGACGCTCGAAAGGCGGCCCTCAAGGCCGTTCTCGAGAACAAGGTCGCGCGCGACGTGCCGCTGACGCCCCGAGAGGAGTGGTACGCCTACTACCTCGGCGTGCTGAAGGGCGATCCGCCACCGGAGATCGCACTCATGAACCCGCCTGACTTCGCGGCGCAGGGCGGCGCGCCCGCGCGGAGACGCCGGGCCAAAAAGCGCGCGAGGTAAGGCGCCCGCGCGGCGGGGCGACAC
>DATMNJ010000280.1:0-15042 GCA_035569175.1 Thermoanaerobaculia bacterium
ATCTGCATCCGCGCTGCCGTTATCGCGATCAGCTGTGAGATGACCTCCGGCCGATCACGGAGAGACTTGTTAAGGTTCCACGAAGCTAGAAGCGCTCGCCCGGCCCTGTCGTCCTGACCAAGCGCTGCCAGGCACAGCGCCCGAGCGACAAGAAGTCTGTGTAGCCTTATCTGCCCCAGTAGATTAGGAATCGGAGCTTCCGCCCCGAGCGCGACCTCGCTCTCCCAGGTGGGCGGCTCGCTCTCGATCAGAAAGTCGACGAGAGTGCCGATCTCCCCCTCGTGTGAGTCGAGGTGAGCGCGAACGTTTTCAGGCGGAGCGCTTACCATGCCACCAGACTTGGTCAGCTCTGCATCGTTATAGTTCCCAATCGCTTGCCACACAGCCTTCTCTTCAGTCGACTCATTCGCGCCCGGCTGATGAGACTTGGGTCGCGCCAGGTAGACGCCGATATGGTGAGCTAGTTCGATCAATCGAACCGCAGCGGCGCTATCGTCACGTTTCGGATACCGTGCGAGCGTCTCGGCTGTGTCGCCTAGTTCTCCCCGCCAATCCAGCTCTGCGCCGGGTAGGCGTAGCGCAGCCTGCTGAACGTGTCGATAGGTTGCGATGCCATCACGGAGGACTGGCACACCCTTGATCACACCGAACGCGAGCGCGCCGGCGATCAATAGAGAGATGATGATCGTCCTTTTCATCAACGGAGCTTTTGCGTCGCGCGAACCGGGCTGCGCGTCGCCGGCGACCGAAGAGCCGAAGGCGATGAGCAAGTCGGGTGCATGCGCGTGTTAGGAGCCGCCCGCATTCGTAACTGCCTTATTGATCTTCTCAACCAGTTCCGGGTGGTCACCGAGGAGACGAACCGATGCCGGCTGATCTGTAGACTTCCGCAATTCGAATGTCCCTAGCGGGACGACCTGCGAGTGCTTTGGGTCGAGCACCTTGAGAACCAAGAATGTGTTGGCGTCGTGAAGGCTCACCTTTTCAGACTGCACCTGTGCCTGACCGGCTTCTGAGTCGAGCCCGACACGCAGCGTCACCTTGTCAGACGTGAACTCGACCCAAGCAGGAAAGTTTTTCCCGATCTTTGAATCGAACTTCCACTCGGTCTTGTGCCAGTTCTCGGGCCCATGGAAATAAACCATGATCAGTGGTTGCCCACCCGGAGCGGTCAGCCACATCGAAGTCAGATCGGTCGAAATTGGATAGCCGCCCCATCCATCGACCTTGTACGTACCGGTCGGATTCTCTTGCCCTAGAGCGACACAACTCGAGAGAACCAGACTCGCGACCATCCATCTGGAACAATTGCTCGCAAGACTTCTTCCAGCGCCTAACTGGGGACTAGGCCGCAAGAGAGGTCTACGCCGTCCTCCCCGTTCATTCGTGTTCAAGCTGAAGCGACTTTCGCAGCGCCGATGAAGGACCTCGAAAAGAATTGTGGTGAGAGCTTAGCATCGGTTTCATCATCGCTGGCCTAGCGCTCGCATTCGAGATGCCTCATGACCCTCCCGAACTGGTCGGCTCGCCTCTTCCGCAATCGCCGCAACTCCGCCGCCCGTCGGCCCTCGCGCCAGGTTCGGCGGGGCGAGGTCCTGCTCTTCTTCTTCTGAGACGGGCCCGGGCATCGGGTATCTTGCCGGCGTGCAGACGGTTCTCTACCTCCACGGCTTCGCGTCGTCGCCGGCGGGTCGGAAGATCGCCCTTCTGCGGGAGGCGCTGCCGGCCGCGGAGTTTCGCGTGATCGCGCCGGACCTGAATCGGCCGTCCTTCGCGCGGCTCGACTTCCAGCAGATCGTGGCGGGGGCGCTCGAGGCGGGCGGGGCGGATCCGCCGGGGGTGGTGGTGGGCAGTTCCCTGGGGGCGGTGGTGGCCCTGGAGGCGTGCCGGCGCGGGCTGGAAGCGCCGCTGGTGCTGATCGCGCCGGCGCTGGGGTTCGGGAAGCGCTGGACGGAGAAGCTGGCGCCGGGGGATCCGGTCCCGATGTTTCATCACGGTGAGAATCGGGAGATCGGGATCCATCGGCGGTTCTTCGAGCAGATGGCCTCGCTGAACGCCGACCGGGACGCGCCGGCGCGGCCGGTGGCGGTCCTGATGGGCACGAAGGACGAAAGCGTGCCGTTCGACGGCGTTTACGAGACGTGGCGGCGCTGGGAACTGAGCGGGCAACTGCGGAAGGGCTCGCGCTTCATCGCGATCCCGGGCTGTGATCACGGGCTGGTGGACCACATCGGCTTGATCGCGGCCGAGGTCAGGGCATCGGCGGCGAGCGGATAGAATCGCGCCGCATGGCGCTTTCCGGTCTCGGTCTCTTCCTGCTCGAGGCCTGCGCGGGCACGGCCTTCCTGCTTCTCTTTTTCCCGCCCCAGGCGCTGGGACGGGGCTTTTTCGCGCTCCACGGGGCCCTGGCGGCCCTCTTCGGGGGCCTGGCGCTCTGGGTCAAGCCATCGGGCCTGCCGTACGGCGTGACCGCCGTGGCAACGAGCCTCCTCGCCGCGTACACCCTGGCCGCCCAGTGGGGCTGGGCGGGTCCCGGGCGGGCGATCCTGCTCGCCGGAGCCGCCTGTGCGGGCTGGAGCCTCGCGCGCGTCGCGGTCGTCGCCCCGCTCGAGGCGGGCAACGCCTGGACGGTCGTCGGTGCGGCCGCCGGCGGACTCTTCTTCGGGTCGGTCCTGCTGATCATGAACCTCGGCCACTGGTATCTCGTCTCGCGGTCGCTCCCGTTTCGTCTCCTCGCGCGGGGGGCCGCCCTCTTCGCGGGGCTCGCGATCTTTCGCACGCTCTACCTCGGCCTCGCGGTCGCCACGCACTCCGGCTCGGAGGGCCTGCGCACGCTCGTGTCGCTCGAGCACGACGCGCTCTTCTTCCTCTTCCGCGTTCTCTGGGGGATCGTCGGCCCTCTGGCGCTGTCGTACTTCATCTGGCGGACGGCCGAGATGAAGTCGAACCAGGCGGCGACGGGGCTTCTCTACGTCGCCCTCGTCTTCGTGCTGATCGGCGAGCTGCTCTCCTCCTACCTGACCGTCGCGACCGGGTTCCCGGCGTAGCCGCCCGCCGATGCGCGCGAGGCACTACTGCGCCGACTGCCTGACCTGGCGCGAGCACTCGGAGACGGATTCGGGCGACTTTGCCTGCGCCCGCTGCGGGGTGGCCTATTCGGCCCGGTTCGAGGGAGCGGTCGGCGCCGAGGGCGTGGAGCAGTGCGCCTTCTGCGCCAATCACGCCTTCTTCCTCCAGAAGGACTTCGATCAGAGGCTCGGCTGCCTGATCATGGCGGTCTCGCTCGCCGCGGCGCTCTTCGTCGGTTGGAAGGTCGGCTGGATCTGGTTCACTCCGGTCCTGCTCGCCACCGTCGTCGTGGATTGGATCGTCGCCGCGAAGATCAAGCCCGTCACGATCTGCTACCGCTGCGACGCCGAGTACCGCGACGTCCCGGTCCACCCGCGCCATAAGGGCTACGACCCGCACGTCGCCGAGCGCTTCGCGCAGACGAAGACCGTCCGCCGCATGCGATGAAGATCTACGACATCTCGCGGCCGATCTCGGAGGAGACGCCCGTCTGGCCGGGCGACGTGGCGTTCAGCTGGCGCGAGATCTCGAGCCCGGGGCCGTCCGCGCCGTGGGGCTCGACCTGTTTCTCGATGAGCGCGCACTGCGGCACCCACGCCGACGCCCCGAGCCACGTCTTCACCGACGGGAAGACGATCGCCGAGGCGACCCTGTCGGCCTACCTCGGGCCCGCACGGGTCGTGGAGCTGCCGGGCCTCGGCGAGGTCGGCCCCGACGCCCTTCCCAAGAAGGCGCTCGGCGTCGCCCGCGTGCTCTTCCGCAGCGGCGGCAAGGCCTGCCTGTCGCCGCTGGCGGCCCTCCAGCTCGCGGCGCGGGGCGCGCTGCTGGTGGGCACCGACGCGGCCTCGATCGACCCCGAGGACGCGGAGGATCTGCCCGCTCACCGCGCCCTGCTCGGGAGCGGCGTGGCGCTGCTCGAGGACCTGAATCTCGAGGCGGTTCCCGAGGGGGTCTACCAGCTCGTCGCGCTGCCGCTGCGCTTCGCCGACCTCGACGCCTCGCCCGTCCGCGCGATCCTGATCGCCGACGAGTAGCCCTCGTCTACGGGAACAGGCCTCGCAGCCGCGTGGCTTCCTCGACGCGGCCGACGGCAAGGATCAGCGCCCCCGTCCTCAGGTCCGTGTCGTGCCGGCGCGCGGTCTCGGCCACGTCCTCGTAGGCGCGGCGGATCGTGCGCTCGAGGTGGTTGCGCACGACGTCCGGGTCCCAGAAGAACGAGTAGAGGTCCTGCACCCACTCGAAGTACGACACGGTGACGCCGCCCGCGTTGGCGAGGATGTCGGGAATGACGACGCAGCCGTTGGCGCGCAGGATGTCGTCGGCGTCGGGCGTGGTGGGGCCATTGGCGGCTTCGGCGACGATCTTCGCCTTGACGCGCGCCGCGTTCTCGCGCGTGATCGCTCCCTCGAGCGCCGCGGGAACGAGGATGTCCACCGGGAGCTCGAGCAGCTCGGCGTTCGAGATCTTCTGGCCGCGGGCCGCCGTCACCGAGCCCTTGTTCGCCTTGGCGGCGTTGACGTCCTCCATGCGAAGGCCCGCCTTGTCGTAGACGCCGCCCTTCGAGTCGGAGACGGCCACGACCTTCACGCCGGCTTCCTCGAGGAACCGCGCCACGTGCGCGCCGGCGTTGCCGTATCCCTGCACGGCGGCCGTCGCGCCCTTCAGGGTCAGGCGCATGCGCTTGGCGGCCTCGTCGATCGCGACGAAGCAGCCCTCGGCGGTGGCCTCGTTGCGTCCGGCCGATCCCCCGAGGGGAATGGGTTTTCCCGTGACGACGCCGAGCGTGGAGTAGCCCTGCGTCATCGAAAACGTGTCCATGATCCAGGCCATGTGCTGCGGCGTCGTGTAGACGTCCGGGGCCGGGATGTCGCGGTCGTGCCCGAGGACGATCGCGATCTCGGACGTGTAGCGGCGGGTCAGCCGTTCGTTCTCGTCCATGGAGAGCTGCTTCGGGTCGACCGTGATGCCGCCCTTGGCGCCGCCGAACGGGATGTTCACGACCGCGCACTTCCACGTCATCCACATCGCGAGCGCCTTGACCTCGTCGATCGTGACACCGGGGTGAAAGCGGATGCCGCCCTTGGAGGGTCCCCGGGCGATCGAGTGCTGGACCCGATACCCCGTGAACACCTTGACCTTCTTGTTGTCCATCTTGATCGGGACGGACACGATGAGCTGGCGCTTGGGCTGGGAGAGGACCTGGCGCGTTCCGGGGTCGAGCTCCAGGAAGTCCGCGGCGCGCTCGAACTGCAGGAGCGCGAACTCGTACGGGTTGAGGTTTTCCGGGGCGGCGTAGCCCGCCGGCTTCTTCGGGGCGGCCTTCGGTGCGGGTTTGCGCTGCGTTGCCATGCTTCCTCCTTCGCCTTCGCGACAGAGCCGGATGGAGAGATCGGGGTCCGGGGCTCAGGGCCCCGCGAACGGAAGGGTCGCGGCCGCGTGGCGCGCGACTTCCCAGACGGTGGACGGGAAGATGCCGATGGCGAGGATGCCCGCGGCGCAGAGCGCGAGGGCCAGGCGGTCCGCCAGGGCCAGGGCCGGCGGCGCCTCCGTTTCGACGGGGTCGCGCATGTAAAGGATGTACACCACCTTGAGGTAGTACCCGATGGACACGAGGCTGTTGGCGACGCCGATCAGGGCGAGGGCGTAGAAGCCCTTCTCGAGGGCGGCCTTGAAGAGGAAGAACTTTCCGATGAAGCCGGCCGTGGCCGGAATGCCGGCCAGCGAGAAGAGGCACAGGGCGAAAACGGCGGCCGCGAACGGCGCGCGGCGGCCGGCGCCGGCGAGCAGGGCGACCGGGTGGGCCTTGGTCTCGTCTCGGTAGAGGGCCGAGACCGCGGCGAAGGCTCCGGCGTTCGAGACGAGGTAGGCGCAGAAATACACCAGGGCGGCCGCGAGCGCGTCGCGCCCGAAGACGACGAGGGCGATCGTCACGTAGCCCATCTGGGCGATGCCAGAGTAGGCCAGCAGCCGCTTGGCGTCGCGCTGGGCCAGCGCCACCACGTTGCCGAGGGTCATCGAGAGGATCGCGAGCGCCGCGAGTCCGGCTCGGAAGCGGTCGGGCAATCCGTCCTGGAACACCGCGCTGAAGACGCGGAAGAGCACGAGGAGAGCCGCCCCCTTCGGGGCGACGGAGAGGTAGGCGACCGCGGGCGTCGGCATGCCCTGGTAGACGTCCGGCGCCCATGCATGAAACGGGGCGAGCGACATCTTGAATCCGAATCCGACGAGCAGAAAGAGCAGACCGAACGCCACCGCCGGGTTTCCCCCGAGGCCGGGGCGCACGAGCTCCTCGAGCTTCGTTCCGCCTGAGGCGCCGAAGAGCAGCGCGATGCCGTACAGCGTGAACGCCGATCCGAAGGCGCCCGTCAGGAAGTACTTGAGACCCGCCTCGGAGGACGCGGCGACGCGGCGGAAGAAGCCGGCGAGCACGTAGAACGCCAGCGACAGCGTCTCCAGGCCGATGAAAATGAGGATCAGGTCGAGGCCCCGCGTCATGAGCGAGACGCCGAGGTGGCCCCAGAGAAGCAGCGCGTAGAACTCGCCGCGCTCTTCGCCGGCCCGCTCGAGGTAGGGCCGGGAGACCAGGATGGCCAGGACGGCCGCGGCTCCGAGAAAGAGGCCGACGAAGACGGTCAGGGGCGACGTGTCGTAGCGGCCGCCGAAGGTCGTTCCGGCCGGCGCGTTGACGAGGAAATAGAGCGACACGGCGACGCCCGCGAGGGCGATCGTGGCGAACCAACGGCGCAGGGCCGGGGCGAAGGCCTCCACGAGGAGGATGAGGCAGCCCGCCACGAGGAGCGCGATCTCGGGGGCGATCGACAGGAGGTCCGCGTGGGTGAAGTGCACGAAGCTGTCGTTCATCGGCCGGCCTCGGCGATCTGCCGGGCGGCGACGCTCTTCTGGAGGGTCTCCACCGCGGGCCGGATCCGGTCGAGGACGTCGTTGGGGCGCACGCCGATCCAGACCATCAGGACGACGAGGGTCGCCGCGGCGATGAACTCGCTCGGCCGGATGTCGGTCAGCGTCCGGTTCGCCTCGTTGGCGAAGGGATTCCAGAAGACGCGCTGCACGAGGGTCAGCATGTAGATCGCGGACAGGACGACGCCGGTGGCCGCGGCCATCGCCCACCAGCGGTGGGGGGACAGCCACGTCCCGAGCAGGATCGTGAACTCGCCGACGAACCCGTTCAGGCCCGGCAGCCCGATCGAGGACAGGGTCGCGATGAGAAAGAGGGCCGTCGTGACGGGCACGACCGCGGCGATGCCGCCGTAGGCGTCGAGCTCGCGGGTGTGTCGGCGCTCGTAGAGGACGCCCACGAGCAGGAAGAGAGCCCCCGTCGAGAGGCCGTGGTTGATCATCTGGAGAACCGCTCCCGAGAGCGACATCGTCGTGAAGGCGCCCACGCCGACGACGACGAGGCCCAGGTGCGACACCGAGGAGTACGCCACGACGCGCTTCATGTCGTGCTGGGCGTAGGCGACCAGTGCGCCGTAGACGACGCCGATGACGCCGAGCAGGCCGACGAGCCAGGCGTACCGGAGGGCCGCGTCCGGAAAGAGCGGGAGGGCAAAGCGCAGGTAGCCGTAGACGCCGAGCTTCAGGAGGACTCCGGCGAGGATGATGGAGCCCGCCGTGGGCGCCTCGGTGTGCGCGTCGGGCAACCACGTGTGGACCGGAAAGACGGGGACCTTGATCGCGAACGCCAGCGCGAAGGCGAAGAAGAGCAGCGTCTCGGTATATCCGGTGAACGTCAGCCGCGTGACGTCCTCGAGGGCGAAGGACCAGAGGCCGGTGGCCGCGTGGTACCGGATCGCGATGAAGAGGATCGCCAGGAACATCAGGAGGCTGCCCGCCATCGTGAAGAGGAAGAACTTCATCGAGGCGTAGATGCGGCGGGGGCCGCCCCAGATGCCGATGATGAAGTACATCGGGACGAGCATGACTTCCCAGAAGACGTAGAAGAGGACGAGGTCGAGCGCGACGAGGCTGCCGAGCATCCCGGTCTCGAGGATCAGGAAGGCGATCGAGTAGCCGCGCACCTCCTTCTCGACGTGCGTCAGCGAGAAGAGGAGGGCGACCGGCGTCAGGACGGTCGTCAGCAGGACGAGCAGGAGCGAAATGCCGTCGATGCCGACGCTGTACGAGATGCCGAGCTGGGGGACCCAGGCGAGCTTCTCCCGAAACTGGAAGCCCTCCTGCGTCAGGGCGAAGCGCGTCCAGAGGGGCAGCGAGACGGCGAGGTCGAGGATCGAGACGGCGAGCGCGAGGTTGCGCGCGGCGCCTTCGGCCGAGCGGGGGAACAGGAGCAGCAGGGCCGCCCCGGCCGCCGGGATGAAGACGACGAGGGTCAGCAGGTGATCGTGCAGGAGGGCGTCCATCTAGATCGCCCCCACGACGAAGAGCAGGAGCGCGACCAGGCCGAGAAAGAACGTCAGGGCGTAGTTGCGGACGTTTCCGGTCTGGAGGAAGCGCAGGAAGTCGCCGGCAAGCTCGACCAGAAACGCCGCGGCGTTCAGGAAGCCGTCGATGATGAGGACGTCCACGACTTTCCAGAGCGTCCGCGCGAGCCAGGCGAAGGGGCGGACGAAGAGCACGTCGTAGAGCTCGTCGATGCGGTACTTGTCGGCGACGAGGCCGTACACCGCCGGGTACGAGGCGGCCAGGCGCGCCGGCGTGCGGCCGCCCTGCTTCGCGTACCAGACGTAGGCCAGGTACAGGCCCGACGCCGCGACGGCGACGGAGACGGCCATGAGGAGCCACTCGGTCGCGTGCGGCATCGCCTCGCCCGCGGCCGCGTGGCCTGTGATCGGGGCGAAGACGGGCGCGAGGAACGGCCCGATGACGTCGGCGTGCTCGCCGAAGACGGCCGGAAGGCCGAGCCAGCCCGCCACGAGCGACAGCAGGCCGAGGACGATGAGCGGGAAGGTCATCGAGGCCGGAGCCTCGTGCACGTGGTGCGCCTGCTCCTTCGTGCCGCGGAACTCGCCGTAGAAGGTCAGCGAGACGATGCGGAACATGTAGAACGCGGTCAGGCCGGCCGTGGCGAGGCCCACGAACCACAGCAGCTTGCCGAGGCCCGGCGCCTCGAAGGAGCTCGCGAGGATCGCGTCCTTGGAGAAGAAGCCGGCGAAGGGCGGAATGCCGGAGATCGCCAGCGTTGCCGCCATGAAGGTCCAGAACGTGATCGGCATCTTCGCGCGGAGGCCACCCATGTGGCGCAGGTCGAGGTCGTCCGACATCGCGTGCATGACCGAGCCCGCGCCGAGGAAGAGGCAGGCCTTGAAGCAGGCGTGCGTCATGACGTGGAACATGCCGACCCCGAAGGCGCCGACGCCGCACGCCAGGAACATGTAGCCGAGCTGCGAGATCGTCGAGTAGGCGAGAACCTTCTTCAGGTCCTGCTGCGCGATCGCGATCGTTCCGGCAAAGAGCGCGGTGAAGCACCCGATCACGGCCACGAAGAGCATGACCTCGGGCGCCAGGCGAAAGAGGACGTTGCAGCGGGCCAGCATGTACACGCCGGCCGTGACCATCGTGGCCGCGTGGATGAGGGCGGAGACGGGCGTCGGGCCTGCCATGGCGTCGGGCAGCCAGACGTACAGCGGCACCTGCGCGCTCTTGCCCATGGCGCCGATGAAGAGGCATAGGCAGATGACCGAGAGGGCCGGCGAAAACTGGGCCGGCTGCTCCGCGGCCTTGCGGAAGACCTCGGAGTAATTGAGCGAACCGAACGCCGCGAAGATCCCGAACATGCCGAGCAGGAACCCGTAGTCGCCGATCCGGTTGACGACGAAGGCCTTGCGCCCGGCGGCGGCGGCGTACTCGCGGTCGAAGTAGTAGCCGACGAGCAGGTACGAGCACAGGCCCACGCCCTCCCAGCCCACGAACATGAGCAGGAAGCTCTCGGCGAGGACGAGCGTCAGCATCGCGAAGAGGAACAGGTTCAGGTACGCGAAGAAACGGGCGTACCCGGCGTCGGTCGCGTGGTCGCCGTGCATGTAGCCGATCGCGTAGACGTGGATGAGGAAGGCGACGAACGTCACGAACGCCAGCATCAAGGCCGACAGCGGGTCGAGGCGGAACGAGACGTCGATCGAGAGGCCCGCCACCGTGATCCAGTTCGTCACGGGCTCGACGACGGTCGCGTGAGTGCCGGAGAAGAACGGGATCAGGCGGCTGTAGGCGGCCAGGGTGACGAGGCCGGCCGCTCCGACGCCGACGGTGGACACGAACGACTTGCCCAGGCGGGTCCCGAGCAGGGCGTTGATCACGAACCCGGCGAGCGGGATCGCCGGCAGCACCCAGAGGGGCAGCGCAGACGTCATCGGCCGCTCCGCCTCACCACTTCAACAGGTTGATCTTGTTCACGTCGATGGTTTCGGTGTGGCGGAAGAGAGCGACGAAGATCGCAAGGCCCACGGAGGCCTCGGCGGCGGCGATTGCGATGACGAAGAAGACGACGATCTGGCCCTCGTGCGTGCCGAGCGCGGCGCCGTAGCCGAGGAGGGCCAGGTTCGCCGCGTTCATCATGAGCTCGATCGACAGAAAGATCTGGATCGCGTTGCGGCGCAGGAGAGCGCCGGCGACGCCGATCGCAAACAGCGCCCCGGAGGCGAGCAGGACATCGGACAGCGGGATGGAGCCGATCACGGCGCGTCCTCCCTTCGGGCGAGAACGAAGGCCCCGACGAGCGCGGCGAGCAGCAAAACCGACACCGCCTCGAAGTGGAGCAGGTAGTCCGAGAAGAGCAGGCGGGCGAGCTCGGCCGGTCTCGCCATCTCGACCGGGTCGAGGCCGTCGGTGAGGAGGGGGATCTTCGATCCGCTCGCGCGCAGCATGCCGAGCAGGAGCCCCGCGAAGACGAAGACGGCGAGGCTGCCGAGGACGGTCTGGATCGGCCGGGGCATGCCGTCGGGCTGCTCGCGGCCGACGTTCAAGAGCATCAGGACGAAGAGAAAGAGGACGAGGATCGCTCCCGCGTAGACGATGACCTGGAGACCGGCGATGAAGGGGGACAGAACCATCACGTAGCAGACCGCCAGGGCGAAGAAGGACACGACCAGAGCGAGGACGCTCTTGACCGGGTCCCGCGACACGACCATGACGCCGGCGAAGAGCATGGCGAGCAGGGCGGCGGCGTCGAAGACGAGTCGTTCCATGGCGCTTAGTTGTGCATCCGGAACATCTCGAGCCCCGCCGCCCAGATCAGGTTCACGAGGGCGAGGGGGAGGAGGACCTTCCAGCCGAGCTTCATGAGCTGGTCGTACCGGAAGCGCGGCAGCGTCCAGCGGACCCAGATGAACACGAGGACGAAAAACGCGGTCTTCGCGGCGAAGACGGCCAGCGAGACGACGCCGCCCAGGACGCCGTGCGGGTGGTAGCCCGGCAGCGACCAGCCCCCGAAGTAGAGGGTCGCGGTCATCGCCGAGGCGACGATCACGTTGATGTACTCGGCCAGGAAGTAGGAGCCGAAGCGCATCGCGGAGTACTCGGTGTGGTACCCGGCGACGAGCTCGGCCTCGGCCTCCGGCAGGTCGAAGGGGAGGCGGTTGGTCTCGGCGAACGCCGAGATGAAGAACACGAGAAACCCGAAGAACTGAGGGACGACGTTCCAGCGCGGCAGGAAGGGGACCAGGTGGTAGGCGCCCTGCTGCATGGCGACGATGGTGGACAGGCGGAAGGAGCCGGAGGCGAGCACGACGCCGGCGGCCGCCGTCGTCATGGCCAGCTCGTACGAGATGATCTGGGCGCCCGAGCGGACGCCGCCCATCAGGGCGAACTTCTCGTTGGACGACCAACCCGCGAGCACGATCGCGTACACCGAGAGGGACGTGATCGCGAAGACGTAGAGCAGCCCGATCGAAACGTCGGCGCCGATCATCGGGATCGTGTGGCCCGCGACCTCGATGGTCGGGCCGTACGGGATGACCGCGAAGGTCGAAAGCGCCGCGAAGACCGCCAGGCCCGGCGCCAGCAGAAAGAGGAGCTTGTCCGCCGAGGCGGGCACGGTGTCCTCTTTCGTGAAGAGCTTCAGGATGTCCGCCGGGCTCTGCAGGAGGCCGAAGGGGCCGACGCGGTTCGGTCCCGGCCGGTCCTGGATGAACGCGGCGACGCGCCGTTCGACCCAGACGAGCGGGGTCACGAAGGCCGGCAGGATCAGCGCCGGCAGCACGACGCGCAGGACGACGATCACCCAGTCGGTCGCCGTCACGGATGTCCCGCCCAGGCGAAATCGCCCTTCTTCAGGAGCGAGCCGCCCTCCAGTTCCGCTTCGCGGATGTGGCCGTAGCCCTCGACCTCCTTCGCGATCAGGGCGAGGATGTCCGAGGGCGTCCAGGCCCGGTCGCCCCAGCCGAGGGCGACGGCGAGCAGGAGCAGAAGGTCCCAGTGCGCGCGCACGGGCGGCTTCGGCAGGTAGGCGCGCTCGAACTTCTGGACGCGTCCCTGGACGTTGGTGAACGTGCCTTCCTTCTCGGACAGCGAGGCCGCTGGCAGGACGACGTCGGCCGAGCGCGTGAGAGCGTTGCCCGTCCGCGCGGCGATCGCCACGAAGCGCGCCCGGCGCAGGGCCGCGACCTTTTGAGGATCGTCGGCGAGGGCCGCGAACGCGCCGTCGGCGACGACGATGACCTCGGGCGAGGCCTTGCCGGAGAGGACGGCGTCGAGGCCGAAGCCGCCGTTGCCCGGAACGAGGCCCATGTCGCGCGCGCCGCGGTAGTTCGCCGCAGCGTCCGAGCCTTCGACCCATTCCGTCCGCGACTTGATCTTGCGCGGGCGCGACGTGTCCACCACGACGTCCCGGTTGGCGCAGCCCACGTGGTCGGCGATCTTGCGTAGGAGAAAGTTCTCCTCGTTCGAGAGGTGCGCGGAGCCCAGGAAGAAGAGGCCGGAGGGGCCCGCCTTCTCGAGCGTGGACCGGATCTCCCGGGCGATCCGCGCGACGGCCTCGGGCACGATCGCGTCCTGGACCGCATTGCCCTCGCGCAGCGTCGCCTTGTGGACGTCGCGCGCATTCAACGATTCCGACAGGAACCGGCCGTGGTCGCACAGCCAGTAGTCGTTGACCTCCGGGTTCAGGCGCGGCAGGAACCGATAGACGACGTCGTCCTTCGACTCGACCGAGACGTTGCAGCCGACGTTGCAGCCGGGGCAGACGGATTTGGTCTTCTTCAGGTACCAGACGCGGCTGCGGAAGCGGAATTCCTGAGTCGTCAGGGCGCCCACCGGGCAGACGTCGGCGGCGCAGGCGGACCAGTCGTTGTCGAGCGGCTGGCCGTCGTGCGTCCAGACGAGCGTGCGGCCGCCCCGGTCGAGGAAGGTCAGCTCGGAGGTCCCGGCGATCTCGCCGGTGAACCGGATGCAGCGCGTGCACTGGATGCAGCGTGTCATGTCGGCCACGACGTGGGGCCCGATCAGCGTGCGGTCGAAGGTCGGGTACTGGCGCTTGGTCTCGTCGTAGTTGGAGAGCTGGCTGCCGTAGCCGAAGGAGTTGTCCTGCAGCGTGCACTCGCCGGCCTGGTCGCAGATCGGGCAGTCGAGCGGGTGGTTGATGAGGAGAAACTCCATCGTGGCCGCCCGCGACGCCTTGACCTTGTCGGTCGTGGTCTTGACGGAGAGGCCGTCCTTGAGCGGCACGGTGCAGGCCGCCTGGATCTTCGGAATTCCCTCGATCTCGACGAGACACATCCGGCACTGCCCGACGACCGACAGGCGAGGGTGGTAGCAGAAGTGGGGGATGTCGATGCCCGCGAGCTTCGCCGCGTCGATCAGGTTCAGGTCCTTCGGGACCTCGATGGGCTTTCCGTCGAAGACGACGGTGAACGTGTCCTTGACGGGCGGCGGCGGAGCGGCCGGCGGCGCGGGCGGCTTCGGGTTCGCGCTCACGCAGTCACCAACGCCTTCCGGCCGGACAGGCACCGTTTGTGCTCGACGTGGTACAGGAACTCGTCCCGGAACTTGGCGACGGCCGAGAGCAGCGGCGCCGCCGCTCCATCCGCGAGCACGCAGATGGTCATGCCGTTGGCCATCTGGCCCCCGACGCGGGAGAGAAGATCCACGTCTTCCGCCCGGCCCTCTCCATTCTCGATCCGGGTCAGGACCCGGAAGAGCCAGGTCGTCCCCTCGCGGCAGGGCGTGCATTGGCCGCACGACTCGTGCGAGAAGAATTTCAGGATGTTCATGATCGCCGCGACGATGCAGGTGTCCTCGTCCATGACGATGATGGCGGCCGAGCCGAGCATCGAGCCCTTCGCGGCGACGCCGTCGAAGTCGAGGGGGCAGCCCTCGATCTCGTCGGCCTTCAGGATCGCGGCCGACGCGCCGCCCGGAATGACGGCCTTCAGCTTCCTGCCGCCGCGGATGCCCTGCGCATAGGCGTCGCCGTAGAGGAATTCCTTGAAGTCGAGGCCCATCGCCGCCTCATAGACGCCGGGGCGATTCACGTGCCCCGAAACGCAATAGAGCTTGGGGCCCGTGTTCTTCTCGTTGCGGCCGATCTTCAGGAACCAGTCCGCGCCGTGGTCGATGACGTGCTTGACGCAGCAGAGCGTCTCGACGTTGTTGACGATGGTGGGCGCGGAGAAGGCCCCCGAGATCGCCGGAAACGGCGGCTTGATGCGGGGCTGGCCGCGCTTGCCCTCGATCGACTCGATGAGCCCCGTCTCCTCGCCGCAGATGTAGGCGCCGGCGCCGCGGTGGACGGTGAGGTCGAGGGAGAAGCCCGATCCGAGGATGTTTTCGCCGAGAAAGCCCTTCGCGTAGGCCTCCTCGACGGCCGCGTTCAGGATGCGCGCGCCGTCGTAGAACTCGCCGCGGATGTAGATGTAGGCGTTCCGGCAGCCGATCGCGTACGACGCGAGCACCATGCCCTCGAGAAGTTGGTGCGGGTCGTGCTCCATGAGGAGCCGGTCCTTGAAAGTGCCGGGCTCGGACTCGTCGGCATTGCAGAGCAGGTAGACGGGCTTGCCCCTGGTG
>DATMNJ010000281.1:0-4809 GCA_035569175.1 Thermoanaerobaculia bacterium
GCAGCTGTCGCTGCAGTACTTTTTCCCCGAAACCTCCACGGCGGTTTCGGTGCAGCGGCAGCCGGATTTCTCGCAGTGCATCTGTTGCCTCCAAACATCTCTTCGTAGCAATTGCCCTGCCACCGCCACCTCCGGAACGTCCTCACCGGCCGGCACGGTTTCTGCAATCTCGGGGGGGCGGGCAATGGGGCCCGTCCATGACCGCGAAGGAGAATTCAATGGCGAACGCTCAGAAGCCTGATCGGGACAGCATGAAGAAAAAGGAGGACCCGGGAAAGAAGGTCGCCCCGGGGCCGTCGGAGAGGTCCGGTCAGGGCACGTCCGATCGGAATCAGGAATCGGGCAACCGTTCGGGACAGTCACGCCGGGACGAGGGTTCGAAGTCGCACCCTGGCTCCGACAAGTCCAACTTCACCTCGGATGAGAATTCGGACGAGGAGGAGGACTCCTCCCGGTAGAGTCCCCGTTTTCACCAGCCCCGGCGGGTCTCCACGGCCCGCCGGGGGTCGAATTCCGGGCCTCGGAAACCGCGTTTCTCCTGGGGTCGGGGCACGGTTGTTGCACTTCTCAAGACCCGCGGCCCGGTTTGGCCGCCCAAACGAGGGAGACACGACCATGAAGAGGATCCTTACCCTGGCCGGCGTGTTGGTTCTGGGCCTCGGCGCTTTGACGGTGGGCTGTCAGAACAAGGAAGCGTCGAAGACGACCGAGACGACGAGCACGCGCGAAGCGCCAAACGCCTCGGGCACGCCGGAGGCCACGACGTCGACGACGACCACGACGACGACCGTCGAGGTCACGCCGACGCACACGCCCTGACCAAACGCGTCCACGGCAACCAGGGCCGACAGGACCCCTCTCCGCCCGGCAGGGTGGAAGGGGCCCGAACGGCCTCCGGGAAGAGATTCGCCGGCACACGGGTTAGGATTTGCTCGTGTCCGCGCTCGATTCTTTCCACCCGGCCATTCGCGCGTGGTTCGAGTCTCGCCTCGGCGAGCCGACGGCCCCGCAGCGTGAGGGCTGGCCCGCGATTCGCGAGGGCCGGCACACCCTGATCGCGGCGCCCACGGGCTCCGGAAAAACGCTCGCCGCGTTCCTCGCCGGTCTCGACGCGCTGATGAGCCAGGGGGACGCGCTCGCCGGAGAGACGCGCCTGCTCTACGTCTCGCCGCTGCGCGCCCTGTCCAACGACGTTCAGAAGAATCTCCAGCTTCCGCTCTCCGAGATCCGCGCCCTCGACCCGTCGGTCCCGGAGGTGCGGGTGCTCGTCCGAACCGGCGACACCACGTCCGCCGAGCGCGCCGCGATGATCCGGCGGCCTCCGCACATTCTCGTGACCACGCCCGAGTCCCTCTACATTCTTCTCGGCAGCGAGGGCGGCCGCGCAATGCTACGGACGATCTCGACCGTCATCGTGGACGAGATCCATGCCGTGGTGCAGGACAAGCGCGGCAGCCATCTCGCCCTCTCCCTCGAGCGCCTCGAGGCCCTCGCCGGCAAGCCGATCCAGCGGATCGGTCTCTCGGCCACCCAGAAGCCCCTCGAGGACGTCGCGCGCTTTCTCGTCGGGCCCGGCCGGGAGTGCACCCTCGTGGACGCGGGCACGTTCCGACACCTCGACCTCGGCATCGAAGTTCCGCCCTCGGCCCTTTCCGCCGTGTGCTCCCACGAACAGTGGGAGGAGATTTATACCCGCATGGCCGAGCTCGTGCGCGAGCACCGCACGACGCTCGTCTTCGTGAACACGCGCAAGATGGCCGAGCGCATCGCGGCGCAGTTGACGCGCGTGCTCGGCGAGACCGCGGTCACCAGCCACCATGGAAGTCTGTCGAAGGCGCGCCGGCTGGACGCCGAGCAGCGCCTGAAGGCGGGAACGCTGCGGGCCCTCGTCGCCACGGCGTCGCTCGAGCTCGGCATCGACATCGGCGACGTGGACCTCGTGATCCAGGTCGGCGCCACGCGCTCGATCGCGACGTTCCTCCAGCGCGTGGGCCGCGCGGGTCACAGTCTGCGGCGCGTGCCACGCGGGCGCGTGTTCCCCCTGACCCTCGACGAGCTCGTCGAGAGCGCGGCCCTCCTGCGCTCTGTGCGCGAAGGCACGCTCGACCGGACGCCGGCCCCGCCGAAGCCCCTCGACATCCTGGCGCAGCAGATCGTGGCGGCCTGCGCCGTCGAGCCCTGGACGGAGGACGCGCTGTTCGACCTCGTCCGCCGGGCATGGCCGTACCGGGAGCTCTCCCGCGCCGATTTCGAGAGCGTCGTCGCGCTCCACACCCAGGGCAGGCGGGCGTTGCTTCACCGGGACGGCGTCGGCGGCCGGCTGATGGGAACGCGCCGCTCGCGCCTGGCGGCGCTGCTCTCGGGCGGCGCGATTCCGGACACGGCGGACTACCAGGTCCGGCTCGAGCCCGAGGGGACGCTGGTCGGCACGGTCAACGAGGATTGGGCCGTCGAGTCCAACGGGGGCGACGTCTTTCAGCTCGGCAACGCGTCCTGGCGCGTACTGCGCGTCGAACCGGGGATCGTTCGCGTCGCCGACGCGAAGGGCGCACCGCCGTCGTTGCCGTTCTGGCTCGGCGAGGCGCCGGGCCGGACGCGGGAGCTCTCGGCCGAAATAGGGCGCCTTCGGGAGGACTGTGCGGCGCGCGAGGACGGCGCCGCGGCCTTTCTGGCGCAGGAGTGCGGGGCCGCGCTGCCCGAGGGCGCCGCGACCCAGATCGCTGAGTACGCGGAGTCGGGACGGCAGGCGCTCGGCGCCGTGCCCACGCCGCGGCGCGTGATCCTCGAGCGCTTCTTCGACGAGAGCGGCGGCATGCAGCTGGTCGTCCACGCGCCGTTCGGCTCCCGGATCAACCGGGCCTGGGGCCTCGCGCTGCGCAAGCGCTTCTGCGTCGGCTTCGGCTTCGAGCTGCAGGCGGCGGCCAACGAGGAGGCGATCATCCTCTCCCTCGGGCCGCAGCACAGCTTCGATCTGAAGGACGTCTTCGAGTTCCTCCACCCGGCGACGGCGCGCGAGGTTCTCATCCAGGCGATCCTCGGCGCGCCGATTTTCGAGACGCGCTGGCGTTGGAACGCCCAGCGATCCCTGCTGCTCGAGCGCTCGCGCGGCGGCAAGAAGGTTCCCGCGCCCCTGCTGCGGATGCGGGCGACCGACCTCCTGGTCGCGGCCTTTCCCCAGATCCTGGCGTGTCCCGAGACGCTGCCGGGCGGACCGATCGAGGTGCCGATGGAGCATCCGCTGGTGCGCCAGACGATCGAGGACTGCCTGACCGAGGCGATGGACGTCGACGGGTTCCTCGAGGTCCTGCGCGGCCTGTACGACGGCTCGATCGAAAAGCGCGCCGTCGATTCTTCGGAGCCCTCGGCGTTCGCGCGCGGCATCCTGAGCTCGCAGCCCTATACCTTCCTCGACGACGCGCCGCTCGAAGAGCGGCGGACCCAGGCCGTGCTGTCGCGCCGCATCCTCGACACGCGGACGGCCGACGACATCGGCGTGCTGGATCCGGAGGCGATCGCGCGGGTCCGCGGCGAAGCCTGGCCGCAACCCGACAACGTCGAGGAGGTCCACGAGGCCCTTCTCTGGATGGGCTACGTCACGGCCGAGGAGGGCCGGTCGTGGGAACCGTGGCTGACGGAGCTCGAGGCATCGCGCCGCGTCGTTCGCGAAGGGGACCGGTGGTTCGCCGCCGAGGCCTCGCGCGAGCCGCGGGCGGTCCTGCGAGGACGGCTCGAGGCGCTCGGCCCGGTCGTCAGCGACGACCCGCTGCTCGCACAGCTCGAGGCCGAGGGCGCGGTGCTGCGAACGCGGATCGACGGGCGAGAGGCCTGGTGCGACCGGCGATTGCTCGCCCGGATCCATCGCTACACGGTCGAACGACTGAGGCGGGAGATCGAGCCGGTCTCCGCCGCGCAATTCCTGCGCTTTCTCGGCTGCTGGCAGCATGCCGATCCGCAGCACCACCTCGAGGGGCCGCGCGGGGTCGCCGCGGCTCTCGTTCAACTTGCGGGGTTCGAGGCTCCGGCGGCGGCGTGGGAAGCGAGCATTCTCCCGGCTCGCGTCCGCGGCTACAAGCGCGAATGGCTCGACCAGCTGACGGCATCGGGCGAGATCGTGTGGGGGCGCTTCTGGGGGGCCGGCGCCTCGGCCATCCGCCGGACGCCGCTCACGTTCGCGCCGCGCGAAGACCTCGAGAGCTGGATGGCGCTGGCCGCCTCCGGAGAACCGCCCGCGGATCCGACGGGCACCGCGCTGGAGGTCCTGGAGGCGATGCGCCGGCGCGGCGCGATGTTCCTCCAGGAGCTGGCTCGGGAAACGCGGCAGCCGGAGGCTTTCGTCGAGGAGGGCCTCAAGGACCTGATCGGCCAAGGCCGCGTCACCTGCGATTCGTACAGCGGGCTGCGATGGTTCCTCGTGCCCGCCTGGAGGCGCAAGGCGGGCGCGCTGGCGGCAGGGCGCTGGAGCCTTCTGGAGCGGCGGACCGCGGAGGTCTCGCCCGAGTTCGTCGCGCGCCGGCTTTTGGCGCGAACCGGCGTCGTCTTTCGCAAGACGCTGGCGCGCGAGAAACAGCCCGTTCCGTGGCGCGACGTCGCGCGCGTCCTGCGCACGCTCGAGGCCCGCGGCGAGGTCCGCGGCGGCCGGTTCGTCGCGGCCTTCGACGGCGAGCAGTACGCCCTCCCCGAGGCCGTGACGCTGCTGCGCGCGGTCCGGCGTCGCGGCGCCTCCGACGGCGACCCTTCGCCGGTGAGCGTCGCAGCCTCGGATCCCTTGAACTACCGGGGCATCCTCACTCCGGATGACCGGGTGCCCTC
>DATMNJ010000282.1:0-2856 GCA_035569175.1 Thermoanaerobaculia bacterium
CAAGCTGCGCCCGCGCAAGGCCCCCGTCGTGCGGATCGCGGTCGGCGACTCGCTCGCGGACGTCGAGCGCCGCCTGATCTCCAAGACGCTCGAATTCGCCCGCGGCAACAAGAAGAAGACCGCCGAGCTGCTCAAGCTCTCGCTCAAGACGATCTACAACAAGATCAAAGAGTACGGCCTCGAGCACTGAGCCGCCCCGAGGCGGGGCGAGGAGTTGGTGCCGGAGGTCGGGGTCGAACCGACATGCCCTTGCGAGCGGGGGATTTTGAGTCCCCTGCGTCTGCCATTCCGCCACTCCGGCAGTGGTGGGAATGATAGCCCGAACCCCGCCCGTCGTTGCTCCGTAGAATCCGCGCAGCGGTGGCCCGATAACACTTTCAGCAGGTAGCCGCCTCGGCCCTTACGAGATTCTGTCGCCGCTGGGCGCGGGCGGGATGGCGGTAGAGCGGTCGAGCGGGGACCTCGAGCGGTGAGTCCGCTGGACGCGTTTTCGATCCGAACGGTTCACGGTATTCGCCGGCGCGCAAGCGTGCGTCCGGCGACCTTGGCGACCGGCTCGTAGGCCCGATCGAGATAGGTGGCGACGAGCGGTGTGCGGTCACGATTGGAGATCGCGTCGGGCGCGTCGAACGAGCCGCCCGACAGGATCGCGAGCGGCGGCTTGATGCGCTCGAGGGCGGCGATCACCTCACGCTGCTTCGCCTCGGGTTCGTAGAAAGGCACGATCCCGTGCCGTATGGGGGGAGTGCGGTTCATGAGGAAATAGAGCGCGGGCTCGTTCGAGTAGTCGAAGAACGTCTGTCCGGGCGCCAGAAGGGCATCGAGATCCGCCTGCAGCGCCGCGAGCTCGCCGGCCTGCTCGGCGCTCACCGTGGCGCGCCCGCTCCTCGGGATGTGTGGCTGAGAGGCGGAGGTGGCGCGAGCCCCGGGGGCCTGCCTCAGAGCGGTCCATTCCGTCTGGATTGCGCGATCGGGTCGCAACCTCACGAAGAGCGCGACGAGGAGAATGGCGGTGAGGACGATGCGATATCGACCTGCGTGCGCCGCGCGATAGACCAACCAGGCGGCGGGCAGTGCGACGACGACCCCATACAGGCTGAGGTGTCCCGCGTCGGCGCGCCCGAGGACTCCGCGCAGCGCAAGAATGCTGACGCAGAGGACGGCCGCCGCCGCCCGGTCCACGGGTTGGACGGTCCGGAGGATGGCTCGCCCGATCAGAACCGTCACGCCGAGAGCGAGCACGAGCACGAAAAAGAGGGCGGGCATTTCGTCGCCGTGAAAAACGAGCCGGAACGCCTCTGAGGCACTTCCCCGCACGATCACGACCGAGGAGGTCCCCGCCGGGAGGCCCCAGGCGTCCACGATCGTCCCGGGGATGTCCACGAACGAGACCCGCGCGAAGTCGCCGAGGGCGCCGTGGGCGGCCAGCAGGGCCAGGAAGGGAACGCTCCCGAGAAACGCGCCGGCGAGAAATCGAAGGGTCGCCGCCCTCGCCCCGCGCCAGTCGCGGTCCAGGACTCCGAGCACGCCGGCCGTCCCGACACCTCCGCCGAGGGCCATCAGACCGAAGTCGAGCGTGAAGAACAACGTCCAGGCCGAAATGGCCCCGGCAAGGAGCCAGAGAATCGGGTTGCGCCGCCGCGCAGCCGCTGTCAACGCCGCGATGGCGGCGAAGGCCAGCGTCTGCCGCTCCGAGACGAACGGGCATATGGAAACCGCGAGCAGCATGGAAAGACCGGCCCAGAACCCGTCATCGAAGAGGACGAGCGCCGCTGCTGCGAGTGCCGGGAGAGCGAGGGCCGTCCACACGGCGCGGCGCACGCGAAAGGTTTCGAGCGTGGGCGAAAAAATCCGAAAGAAGAAGGCATCCGCGCCCCCATCGGCCCCCCACCCGTGAATGGGGTATGTGTCGACGTAAGGGCGGCCGCCGGAGAGATAGGCCTGCGCCGGCCCGAGAACGTGGCCGTCCTCGAAGAGATCGACGTTGTTGCCGGGTTGAGCGTAGATCCAGAGGCCGCAGCCGAAGAGCAGGAGGAGGGTCCCGAAGATGAGGGCCCGCATCGCCGTGGTCCTCTCGCCGGGAAGTGCCGCCAATCGCCCGGCGGGATCGGCCTGGAACATCACCGTGGCCGCGGCGAACGCGGAAAGCATCAAGGCAACGGCCAACGAGTACCGCGCCGGAACGCCCGACCGAAACAGCGGGAACGCGCTGCCGAAGGCCACTCCGGGCCACTCGGACCAGCGTCCGGTTCGCACCTCGAGAAAGCGGGGAAGTACGAGACCGAAAAAGAGGGCGGCGGCGGGCAGGGCGACGAGCAACGCCGCCACCTCGGCCCAGGTCGCAGCCTTCAGGTCGCCGACGGCTCGTTCAACTCCCGGCAGCCGGGGCACCGGCGCGAAACGGGTCGCGATCGAACGGGCCGCAGGGACGAGAGGGAGGGCGCCGAGGGCGCCCCCGACGCAGCCGAGGAAACCTTGTACCGTCGGACGGCGCACGACCTGTGTACGGCCGAATCCGGCCGGGTGTCGCGGTTACGCAGTGACGAAGAGACTTCGACCCGCTCCGGAAGGAGCGGGTTCCGGAAGCCCGTCGCTGACGGGAGGTGGTTGCCCGCCCCAAGGATCGGTTGGAAAGGACGTCGGCAGAGCGGGTGTTCTTGGGGTTTTCTGCTGCTGGCCGGAATAGCCATTGAATCCTCTGCGTCAGCCATTGCGCCACTCCGGCAGTCGTCACCCGAAGCCCGTCCGTCGTTACGCCGTAGAATCCGCGCAGCGGTGAAGCGATAGCACTTTCTGCCGGGACTCGCCTCGGCCCATACGAGATCCTGTCGCCACTCGGGGCAGGCGGAATGGGAG
>DATMNJ010000283.1:0-3800 GCA_035569175.1 Thermoanaerobaculia bacterium
GAACCGGCGGACCTTCCTGCTCGCCACCGTGTACGTCCTCGGCATGGCCACGACCTACTCCTCGCTCGGCGTCGCAGCCGCGCTTTCCGGGCGGCTCTTCGGCGCCGCCCTGCAATCGCCGTGGGTGCTCGTCGTGGTCGCGCTCGTGCTCGTCGCGCTCGCTCTCTCGATGTTCGGCCTCTACGACATCCGCATGCCGACCGCGCTCATGCAGAAGGCTGGTGCGCGCCAGGGCGTCGCCGGTGCGTATGCGATGGGGCTGCTCGTCGGCGTCGTGGCAGCTCCCTGCGTGGGGCCGGTCGTCCTCGGGCTGCTCGCCTTCGTCGCGGCGACCCAGGACGCGCTGCTCGGTTTCCTCTTCTTCTTCGTTCTCTCGCTCGGCCTCGGGCTGCCCTTCCTCTTCCTCGCCGCGTTCTCCGGCCGCATCGCCGCCCTGCCGCGGGCGGGCGCCTGGATGGAGGGCGTCAAGAAAGTGTTCGGCTGGATTCTCCTGGCCATGGCCGCCTATTTCCTGCGCACGGCCGTGCCGGGCGCCGCCGGGGCGTGGCTGCTCCCGGCCGTCCTCGTGCTGGGAGCGCTCGCGCTCCTCGTGGTCCACCGCACGCTCAAGCTCGGCGTGCGGGCGGGCGTCGCGGTCCTCTTCTTCGCCGCCGCGGCTTTCTTCGCCCCGATCGGCCGCGCCGAGTCGGAAGGGCCGGCCTGGGCGCCCTACGACGCCGGAAAGATCGCCGCCGCCGGCCGCCCCGCCGTGGTGGATTTCTCGGCGTCGTGGTGCCTGCCCTGCATAGAGCTCGACAAGAAGACCTTCAGCGACGCCCGCGTACGGGAAGCGCTCGCGCGCCGGGGCCTCTACAAGGCCGACATGACGAAGGCCGCCGAGGCCGAGACGATGGCGCTCGCCGAGAGGTTCGCGATTCTCGGCGTTCCGACCGTGATCTTCCTCGACGCGACGGGCCAGGAACGCAAGGACCTGCGCCTGGTCGGCTTCGAGGAGGCCGACGCGTTCCTGCAGCGGCTGGAGAAGGCCCCGTAGACGGGTTCTACTCGGGAAGCCGTCCCAGCTTCTTGAGCGCTTCCTTCGCCGCCTTGCGCTGAGCCTCTCGCTTGGAGGGCCCGCTGCCGCGCGAGAACGCCTCCGCGTCCCACGAGAGCTCGACCGTGAAGGCTTTCTCGTGGTCGGGGCCGGACTCCTCGATGACCCGGTACTCGGGAAGCGGCAGGCCGAGGCTCTGCGCGGTCTCCTGGAGGGTCGTCTTGTAGTCGTGGAACGAGAGATCTCCGATGTCGATCCCGGAGACCTCGGGCCCGAACGTGCGCCGCAGAAATTCTTCGGTCGCGCCGAGGCCGCCATCGAGGTAGATCGCGGCGACCACTGCCTCGAACGCGTCGGCCAGCAGCGACGGCTTCTCCGCGCCGCCGGAGCGCGCCTCGCCCGCCCCCATGCGCAGGTACCGGCCGATGCCGAGGCCGCGCGCCTTGCCGGCGAGCATGTTGGCCGACACCAGGTGCGCCTTGATCTTGGAGAGGGCGCCTTCCTGGAGGTTCGGGAAGGAGCGATAGATCATCTCGCCCACCACGAAGCCGAGGACGGCGTCGCCGAGAAACTCGAGCCGCTCGTTGTTGGGCGACCGGACTTCGCGGTTTTCGTTCGAGAAGGACTTGTGCGTCAGGGCTCGCTCGAGCAAGTCGAGGTCCCGGAACGCGTAGCCGAGCTGTGGCTGGAAGGCGGAAGCCGCCTCCGTGGGGACGAGGCTCATGGACATGTCAGTGGTGCCGGAGGCCGGACTCGAACCGGCACGGGCTTTGCGGCCCTCGGGATTTTAAGTCCCGTGCGTCTACCAATTCCGCCACTCCGGCGCGTTGCGGCCGCGCGGGAACCGTGAATCGTGAGTCGGGGTTCGGGCCTAATCGGCCCGCCGACGAGGGTCTCAGGGTTCGGTTCACGACTCGCGGCTCCATGCCTCACGGCTCCTGGCCTCACGCGGAATGTGGAGGCGACGGGCGGATTCGAACCGCCGCATAAAGGTTTTGCAGACCTCTCCCTTAACCACTTGGGTACGTCGCCAGATGAGACGCAAATTCTACCGCAGCCCGGGCTCGGCCGGATTGGGGCCCGGATTAGCGCGGTCCGTGTGCATAGTCACGAATCAGGCCGGTCACGACCCCCTGGATGGTCACGTCCCGCGCCTCGAAGGTCAGCGGCTTCATGGCCGCATTGGCCGGCTGCAGGCGGATCCGGTGCCCCTCGGTGTAGTACCGCTTCAACGTGGCCTCGCCCCTCACCAGGGCGACGACGGTCTGCCCGCTCTCCGCCTTTTCGCGGCGGGCGACGACGACGAAGTCTCCGTCGAGAATTCCGTCTTCGATCATGGACTCGCCGCGCACCCGAAGGACGAAGTGCTCACCCTTTCCGAGCAGCGATGACGGCACCTCGATCGACTCCTCCTGCGGGAACGGCTCGATCGGCCTGCCGGCGGCCACCAGGCCGAGCAACGGCACGCCGCGCGAAACCGGGGCCTCCTCCTTCGGAGCGATGCCGCGGCTGCGGTTCCACTCGCGCGCGAGGGCGCCCTTCTCCTCGAGCCGCTTGAGGTGCTTCTGGACGGTGCCGAAGGAGGAGAGCTTGAACGTCTCGCGGATCTCGCGCTGGGTTGGCGAGATCCCGTGCTCTGCGCGATAGGAACGGATGAAGTCGAGAATTTCCTTCTGACGTTTGGTGAGATTCATCGCTTCCCTAATGAAATAAGGAAAAACGCCTTATCTTCGAAACTTAATAAGGCCGAGGGAACCACCGCGGCTCTCCGGAGGCCTGGCCGGACGAGCCCATCGGCCTTGCAAGAGGACTCTAGGCGCAAATGGGGCGCAAGTCAAGTGATACCCGGGGAGCGATCCCCCGGGGCGAGCGCGCGACCATATCCTCTCCCGTTTCCCGGCGCAAACCGCCGCCGGCGGGCGATGATCTGGCCCGGTGGGACGCGGAAAGCGCATAGCGGTCATCGGTGCGGGGGCCGCCGGTTCCATGGCCGCGATCTTTTCCGCCGCGTCGGATACGGAGACCCTCCTTCTCGAGCGTACCCCCGACGGCGGACGAAAGATCCTCATCAGCGGCGGCGGCCGCTGCAACGTCCTGCCGACCCGCGCCGACGCCGCGCGCTTCATGACGGACTCGGCGCCGAGAACGCTCGTTCGCATGCTGCGGTCGTGGCCGCTGCGCGAGCAGATCCTCTTCTTCGAGAACGAGCTCGGCGTGCCCCTGGCCGCGGAGACGGAATCGGGCAAGCTCTTCCCGGCCTCCAATCGGGCCAGGGACGTCCGGGATGCCCTGCTCGCCCTGGCCAGGCGGCGGGGAGCGACGCTCGCGACCGGCGCTCTCGTGACGAACCTCGAGCCGATGCGCGGCCGATGGAGGATCGAGCGCGACGGCGCCCCGCCGCTCGAGGCCGATGCCGTCGTCGTCGCGACCGGCGGCCTCTCGATCCCAAGGTCGGGAAGCGACGGGATCGGCCTCTCCGTCCTGGCGAAGCTCGGCCACACGATCCACACGACCTACGCCGCGCTGACTCCCCTGACGGCGCCGGCCTCGCCCTTCTCGGATCTCGCGGGCCTCTCGCTGCCCGTGACGCTGACCGCACGGTCTGCCGAGAGATCGGCGTCTTCGTCCGGCGGGTTTCTGTTCACGCACCGGGGATACAGCGGCCCCTCCGTCCTCGACGTCTCCCATGTCGCCGTGCGGGCGCGAGACGAAGGCGATACCGCACCGGCGCGCCTGACGGCGCGTTGGACCGAGCTCGACGAGCCGG
>DATMNJ010000284.1:0-4689 GCA_035569175.1 Thermoanaerobaculia bacterium
GCTCGATCCCGCACCCGCCACGCCGCCCACGTAGATTCGACCGATGCCGGCCAGGGACGCCGTCGTCTGGCCGGCCAGATGGAGCCGCAGGTAGGCCCGCACGAGACAGCTCTCGCCGCTTCGAACCAGGATGAGCTTCGACACCGGCGCAAAGCCCACGTTCGACACCGTGACGCGCCACTCGCCCGGACGCACCGGCGGCGCGACCGTGCCTTGAGCCCCGGTCAGGTACTTCAGAATCTTGTGAGAGCCGTCCTGGCTCACGACCTCGACGATCGCGCCCGAAAGAACGCCGCCGCGCATGTCGGAGACGACGACGTTCAAGAGCGGCAGCGCCGGAGCATCCTCGATCGCGACCTGGCGCTCGATGTCCACGTAGCTCCCCTCGCCCGCACTGGAGCGGCCACTCACCGCCGCGCAGCCGAGCAGGCCCGCGAGCGCGACGGTGCCGGCGAGGAGCCGGATCAAGGCGGGAGTTGGGCGGGGCGGCACGCGCGAAACGCTACCAGACGGAGCTGCCGAAGGGCGTTGCGGAAGAAAGCTCAGGACTGGGGGTCGTCGGCGCGCAGCGTGAGGGTGGGGTTCTTGACGGGATCGTTCACGACGTCGAGCGCCGCGAAGACGATCCCGTTGTGAAAGAAGCTGCGATCCGCCTTCGGCAGGTCGAGCGCGAGCCGTCCCGGCCCCGCGACGCGGAAGGCTCCGGCGAGCTTGTTCTCGCCCAGGAGCACGGTCGCGATGCGCGCGATCCGATCCACCACCACGGGCGAGGCCGACGCGTCGCCGTCGAGGATCCGGAACTCGCAGTGTTCCGGCTCATCGGCCGAGATTCCCTTGTAGCGAAGCATGCTCCGATGAGTCTACTTGCCCGGGGCTCCCTCGGGAACCGACGGAACCATCCCCCGCAGTGCGGCGACGTACCAGCGGTCGCCCTTGCGGACGGCGACGATCGTCGAGAGTCCGCTGCGCGTGGAGAGCCGCTTTCCGGAGGCGTCCTTCATCCCGCTGATCTCGAACGCGCCGTCGGCGATCGCGACGTCCTTGCGCACGAAGCGCACGCTCGTCAGCGTGTGCGTCAGCTTCGTGCCCTTGTAGACGCCGGCCCACTGGGCGGCGAAGGCCTTCTCGACCTCCGCCCGACCGGTCGCGGTGCGGCCGGTGGAGCTGACGTAGTCGCCATCCGTGAGCCACAGGTCGGCGAGCATTTTCGCGTCGGTCTTGTTCCAGGCCTGCTGAATCTGGGCGCCGATCGAGCGGATGTCCTTGTCGTCGGCCGCCTTGGAATCGGGCCCCTGCGCGGACGCGCCGATCGAGAAGAGAAACACGACGAGAGAGAAACTCAGGGTACGCCGCGGGAAGGTCCTCATGGCTCACCTCCTTGGTCGAGAGGGCCGGGTCGCTTCGCCTACACACTGGTTTTACGCCGGTGGTGACCGCGGGTCAAGCATTCACCCTCGCGATCAAGATTGGGTGCCAGGGAGGGAACGGCGGCGCGTTTCTGGGCGTTCGGATGTTGGCCTGCCCGCCCGGACTCGAACCGGGGACCCTCAGCTTAGAAGGCTGATGCTCTATCCAGACTGAGCTACGGGCAGTTCCTCAATTATCCACCTTGCGGCCTCCGGTGGCCGGCCCGAATCGGAGGTTTCCGCTACACGCCCTGCTGCAGTTGCTTCCACCGGTCGAGCTCGCCGCCGAGGGCGTCGAGGGTTTCCTTCAGGGTCTTCGCCTGGGCCGACGTCGCCGGCGCGTCGGCCGCGTCGAGCTGGTTCAAGATCGTCGCGAACGTTCGATTAGTCCGGGCCAGATCGGCTTCGAGCGCCGCCGCGGCGGCCTCGCGTTTGTCGGCGCCCTCTGCGCCGGCGGACTTGTGCGCCTTGCGAAACGCGGCAACGGCCTCGTGTGCTTCGAAGGACGTCCCCATCGCGGCGACGATGCGCTTTTCGACCGAGAGCTTTTCGGCGAGCACGCTCTCGGCGACCGACGTCCGGGGATCGGGCGTCACGAGGAGCGGCTGCTCGAAACGCTTTCCGCCGGCCATCAGGCGGACCGTGTAGCGTCCCGGGACGACCAGGGGCCCGCGCGGCTCGATCTCCGCGTCCTCGGCATCGACCGCGGCGATCCGGTACTCGTAGGCGGTGGCCTCCGGGTACGCGTAGCGCAGGTCCCACACGAGACGGTGGTGGCCGGGCGCCGTCGAGGGCGGGGCGGGGGGATTGATCCAGCGCTCGGTGAAGTAGCGGTGCGCCTCGGGTTCTTCGACGGGCACGTCGCTCGCAAACGACCGGACCAGCTCGCCCCCGGCATCCAGGATCTCGATCGAGACCTGCGCGCCTCCGGCCGACCGCAGCAGGTAGTCGATCACCGCTCCGGCCGGCGGATTGCGCCCGATCGGAACGTCGGGCGGCAGAGGCGTGTCGCGATTCTCGTTGGCGCGCACCCGGATCGCCGGCGCGGGCGCGAAGAGATGCGCCGGCGCGGCCGCGACCGCGGCGTCGAGCTGGCGCAGGGGCGTCACGTCATCGAGGACCCAGAGCCCGCGCCCCTGGGTGGCGGCGACGAGATCGTCGCCGTGGACCGCGAGGTCCCCGACCCACGCCGTCGGTAGGTTCAACTGAAGGGGCGTCCATGCCGCGCCGTCGTCGAAGGAGACGAAGACTCCCGCGTCGGTGCCCGCATAGAGGAGGCCCTTGCGCACGGTGTCGGCGCGGACGACCGTCGTGAAAGAGCCCCGGGGAAGCCCCGCGGTGATCTCGGTCCAGCTCGCGCCATAGTCGCGGGTGCGATAGACGCGGGGCGAAAAGTCGTCGAGCCGGTGCGCATCCACCGCGACGTACGCCGTGCCCGGCACGAGCGGCGAGGCATCCACCGACGTCACCTTGGCCCACACGGGCAGGCCCCTGGGCGTGACATTCGTCCAGGTGCCTCCGCCGTCGCGCGTCAACTGCACGAGCCCGTCGTCGGTGCCGATCCAGATCTCCCTCGGATCGAGCGGCGAGAGCTCGATCGTGAAGATCACGCCAAAGCCGCAGGGACGCGCCATCGCGACGGTGACCTCGCCGTCGCACCCCTTCGCGTTGGGCTCGGCGCCGGTCAAGTCGGGGCTCGCCTTCTCCCAGCTCTCGCCGTAGTCGCGCGAGCGCAGCAGGAACTGCGCGCCCGTGTAGATCTCGTGGGGCGGCTTGCGGGAGATCGCCAGCGGAAAGCACCACGCCCAGCGCACGCTGCCCGGGACGGGCCGCCGGCCGTACGTGCTCTCGACGAACGGCGACACGTTGCGCACCTGTCCCGTCCGCGAGTCATAACGGGTAATCGTGCCGCCGAGTCCGGTGCCGTAGACGATGAGGGGATCTTCCGGATCGGGAACGTCCCAGCCGCGCTCCTCGCCTCCGACCGGGTGCCAGTCGCGAAACGTCAGGGAGCCGTAGTCGCTGCGCGTCGCGGCCCCGGCGGTGCCGCTGTCCTGCTGACCGCTGTAGATCCAGTACGGAAACCGGTCGTCGGTTTCGACGTGGTAGAACTGGCCGGTCGGCTGGTTGTACCAGCCGCTCCAGCTCTCTCCGCCGTTGACGCTCACGACGGTCCCCTGGTCGGCGGCCGTCACCATGAGCCTCGGGTTCTTCGGATTGATCCAGAGGGAGTGGTAGTCGTCGCCGCCCGGGGCGCCCTTGAAGAACTTCAGGGTCTTTCCGCCGTCCTCGGACCGCCGCAGCGACTGCCCCGTGACGTACACGACGTCACGATTGAGCGGATCGACCGTCACGCGGTTCATGTAGCTCGAGGCGAGGCCGGGAGTGCCGTTGACGCGGTTCCACGTCGCTCCGCCGTCGTCGGACCGATAGAGCCCCTGCGGGGACGGCGCCCCCCGCGTCGGGCCCGACGCATCCACCAGTGCATAGACGCGTCCGCCCGTCGCGGCCGCGAGTCCCATGCGCCCGAGCGGGGTCGCGGGCCAGCCGCCTCCCGAGAGCCTCTTCCAGGTTCGCCCGCCGTCGAGCGACTTGTAGATCGCGCTGCCCGGACCGACGTCCGGGCGAAAGTACGACAGCCACGGGAAGTTGCGGGCCTCCCAGAGAGCCGCGTAGACGATGGACGGGTTCTCGGGGTCGGCGGCGAGGTCAGCGCCGCCGGTGTTTTCGTCGACGAAGAGGACGTTCTTCCAGGTCTTTCCGCCATCCTCGGTCCGAAAGATCCCGCGTTCGCGGTTCGGGCCGAAGATGTGGCCGAGCGCGGCCACGGTGGCGATCCCGGCATCGCGCGGATCGACGAGGATGCGGCCGATGGCCCGCGTTGCGGCGAGGCCGACGTGCGTCCAGGTCTTCCCGGCGTCATCGGACCGGTAGACGCCGTTTCCGGAGGCGATGTCGTAGCGCGTCTGGATCTGTCCGGTTCCCGCGTAGATCACCTTCGGGTTGGAGGCAGCGACCGCGAGCGCGCCGACCGATGCCGAGCCGGCGCGGTCGAAGACGGGTATCCACGTCACGCCGGCGTCGTCCGTCTTCCACACGCCGCCCGCGGCGGCGCCGAAGTAGTACAGCGCCGGATCGTCCGGCACGCCGACCGCGCACGTGGCCCATCCGCCCCGGAACGGCCCGACGAGGCGCCAGCGCATGTCGGAGTAAACGGAGGGATCGAAAGATTGAGACTGGCCCAGGGCCGCCGCGGCCGCCGCCGCAAACCAGAGAACCGACA
>DATMNJ010000285.1:0-27421 GCA_035569175.1 Thermoanaerobaculia bacterium
ACCTCGTCGAAGAGGTCCTGCGGGTGTACGGGTACGACCGCCTTCCCTCGCGCCTTCCCCCGGCGGCCGGAGCCGGCGAGATCAAGGAGCCCCTGCGCCGGGTCGAGGACCGCTTGAGTGACGTGGCGGTCGCGGCGGGCCTCTTCGAGACCGTGAACTATCCGTTCGTCGACCGCGACGGCGAAGAAGCGCCCTTCGGCGACTGGTTGCGGCTGACGGGAACCGCGCTCGAGCCCCTGGCGATCGCCAACCCGCTCGACGCCTCGCGCCGCCACCTGCGGGCGACACTGCTGCCGGGCCTGCTCGACGCGGTCGGGCGCAATCTGCGCCACGGTGCCTCCGAGGTCGCCCTCTTCGAGGTCGGCCGGGCCTTCGGCGTCGCGGGGGAGTCGGACAATCCGGAGTCCTACGAGTCGCGCCGCTTCGCCTTCGCGCTCGCCGGCGACCGGCGGGCGCACTGGAGCATTCCGGAAAAGCAGCGGCCGGCCGACTTCTTCGATGCCAAGGGCCTCGTCGAGGCGCTCCTGGCCGCCTGGGTGCCGGCCTCCGATCTCTCGTGGAAACCGGTGCGCGTCCAGGCCTTCACGGAAGGAGCGGCGGCAACCGTTGAGACGCGCTCGGGCGAGCGCATCGGGATCGCGGGGCTCGTCGGCGGCGCGGAGCGCGAGCGGCGCGGCCTCACGGCGGCCGTGTTCGCCGGGGAGCTGCTCATCGGCGCGATCCCGGCCGGAGCGCGTCCCTTTCGGTTCGTGGACTATCCGGTCCTGCCGGCGATCACGGCGGACCTGTCGTTCGCGCAGCCCAAGGACCTCGCCTGGGACGACCTCGCCGCCTTCGTTCGCGGCAGCGCCCTCGCGCACCTCGAGGCCTTCCGGCTTCTCGACCGCTACGAGGGGCCGGGTGTCGCGGAGGGAACGGTGAAGACCACGATCCGCCTGACGTTCCGGTCGGCGGAGCGCACCCTCGCGCAGGAAGAAGTGAATCGCGAAGTGCGGCGTCTGGCCGAGGAGCTCGCCTCCCGGCCCGGCATCGCGTTCGGTTAGTCGCCACGGCCACGCGTTTTGGACGGGAAGGAAGGACGATGGACACGGTCAAGGTCTTCGACTCGCTGGATCGCAGGATCGAGAAGCTCCTCGGGCGGCTCAAGCAGCTCGAGAGCGAGAACGAGAAGCTCAAGGCGGACCTGGTGGCGGCCCGCAAGGCCGAGAGGGACGCGGGCGACTCCCGGGGCAGCGTCGAAAAGCTCGAGCGCGAGCAGGAAGTGGTCCGGGAGCGTCTCGAGAAGCTCATTCACGCCCTCGAGGCCGCCGAGGAAAAGAAGTCTTAATCCTGCCGCAGGTTAAGGCTAAATCGTTGACTCCCTTGGTCTAGAGGAACTAAACTCGCGCCGGAAAGGAGTCAGTGTCTCGATTTGGACAAGCGGGGCAGTGTGACTCAGGTAGAGATTTTCGGCCAGACGTACAGCGTCCGGGCCGATGGCGACAGCGGTTACATTCATGATCTGGCTCGTTTCGTGGATTCTCGTATGAAAGAAGTTGCGGAACGGACGGCGACGGTCGACACCACGAAGATCGCGATCCTCGCCGCCCTGAACATTTCGGATGATCTTTACCAGGCGGACAAGAAGCGGCAGGGCGACCCCACGGATGCGAAGGCCCGTGCGGAACGCCTGATTCGAAAACTGGACGACGCCCTGGGCGCCTGAGAGGCGAGGCGTCGGCACCCCGGAGAAATCCGGGGCACACACGATAGGAACTCCGAGTGATTTGTGGAAGGTCCGGGTCTGACGATGCTTAACCCTCGTCGGAAGAGTCGCTTCCGGTCCATCGTGTAGCCGCGCGCGCCCCTTGGCGCCCCCCGGGCATTTGGGGGGCCGAATGATCACATCTCTCGCGATGGCACTCGCGGCGGGGCTCGTCCTCGCCGTGGTCCTGCTCGCCATCGGCTTTTTCTTCCTGCGGAAGAAGGTCGAGACCGAGCGCCTCGGCATCCGGACCGAGGCGGACCGGGCACTGGCGGACGCCCGCAAGCAGGCGGATTCCAAGATCCGGGAGGCCGACATCGAGGCCAAGGAGAAGGTCCTCGCCGCCCGGGTCGAGTTCGACAAGACGGTCCAGGCCCGGCGCCAGGAGATTGCCGCCCTCGAGAAGCGGGTCCAGCAGAAAGAGGAGAACCTCGACCGCAAGCTCACCCAGCAGGAGCGCAAGGAAGAGGACTATGCCCGCAAGGAAAAGGCGGTCGCCGACCAGCAGAAGAAGCTCGAGGACAAGGAGGGTGAGGTCCAGCAGGTCATCGAGGAACAGCGCAAGCGCCTCGAGCAGATCGCCGGCCTGACGGCCGTGGACGCCAAACGGGACCTCGTCAAGTCGGTCGAGAACGAGGCCCGTCTCGAGGCGGCCGGTCTGATCCGGCGCATCGAGGAGGAGGCCAACGAGCAGGCGTCCCAGAAGGCGCGGCGCATCATCGGCATGGCGATCCAGCGGCTGGCCTCGGATACGGTCGTCGAGGCCACGGTCTCGGTCGTGGAGCTGCCGTCCGACGACCTGAAGGGTCGGATCATCGGCCGGGAAGGCCGCAACATCCGGGCCCTCGAGGCGGCCACGGGAGTCGACCTCATCATCGACGACACGCCCGAGGCGATCGTGATCTCGGCCTTCGAGCCGCTGCGGCGCGAAGTCGCGCGGCACGCTCTCGAGAAACTCATCGTGGACGGCCGCATCCACCCGGCGCGCATCGAGGAAGTCGTCGAAAAGGTCCGCTCGGAGCTCTGGGAAAAGATCCGGCAGGAGGGCGAGGCCACGGCGCTCGAGTTCGGCATCCCCGACCTTCATCCCGAGCTCATCAAGATGCTGGGCCGCCTGAAGTACCGCACCTCCTACGGCCAGAACGTGCTCCAGCACTCCAAGGAAGTCGGCTGGCTCGCCATGAACATGGCCGCCGAGCTCGGCGCCAACGTCGAAATCGTGCGCCGGGCCGGCCTGCTGCACGACATCGGCAAGGCCATCGACCGGGAGATGGAAGGCACGCATCTCGAGCTCGGCCGCGAGGTCCTCAAGAAGTTCGGCGAGTCCAACGAGGTCATCCACGCGATGGAGTGCCACCACGGCGACTACGAGCCGCGCTCCCTGGAGGCGGTCCTCGTCAATGGCGCCGACGCCCTCTCGGCCGCCCGGCCCGGGGCCCGGCGCGAGATCCTCGAGACCTACGTCAAGCGTCTCGAGAAGCTCGAGCACATCGCCGATGGCTTCAAGGGCGTCCAGAAGGCCTTCGCGATCCAGGCCGGCCGTGAGCTGCGCATCGTCGTCGAGGCCAACCGGGTCACCGACGACGAGGCGCTGTGGCTGTCGCGCGACGTCGCCAAGAAGATCGAGGCCGAGTTGCAGTACCCCGGGCAGATCAAGGTGACGGTCATCCGGGAGACGCGCGCGGTCGAATATGCGCGGTGATCGGACGTCCGGCCGAGCGCGGTCATGAACATTCTCTTCGTCGGCGACGTGGTCGGGGCGCCCGGACGGCGGGCGCTCGTCGAGGCCCTGACGGGCGTCATCGACCGGCACCGGATCGACTTCACGATCGTGAACATCGAGAACGCGGCCGGGGGGTTCGGGCTGACCAACGAACTCTTCGAAGACCTCTCGAAGATGCCGATCGACGTCTTCTCCTCGGGCAACCACATCTGGGACAAGAAGGAGATCTACGACGCGCTCAACGCCTCGGACCGCCTCCTGCGCCCGGCCAACTACCCGCCCGGCAACCCCGGCCGCGGGTGGACGGTCCAGCAGACGGCTTCGGGAATTCCGGTCGGCGTCCTGAATCTCCAGGGCCAGGTCTTCATGCCGGCCAACGCCGACTCGCCGTTCCGCGTGGCGGACGAGGAGCTCGCGCGCGCCGGGGACGTCAAAGTCATCTTCGTCGACATGCACGCCGAGGCGACGTCTGAGAAGGCCGCGCTCGGCTGGTACCTCGACGGGCGCGTCTCGGCCGTCGTCGGAACCCACACGCACGTCCCCACGGCCGACGAGACGATCCGGCCGGGCGGGACCGCGTACCTGTCCGACGCCGGGATGACGGGCGCCTACGAGGGCATCATCGGTTTCTCGAAGGACCGGATCATCGAGAAGTTCCTGTCCCAGACGCCGCGCTCCTTCGAAACCGCGAAGAAAGACATTCGCCTGTCCGGCGCCGTGATCGACGTGGACGAGGCGACCGGGAAGGCGCGCAAGATCGAGCGCGTCCAGGTCAGGGTGGATTGAGGGGCCGGCTCTTCCCACGCTTCGAGACATGACCCGCCCCGGCCTCACCGCGATCGTCACCACCCTCAACGAAGAGGTCAACGTCCGCGAGTGCCTCGAGAGCCTCGGCTTCGCGGACGAGATCCTGGTGGTGGACTCGTTCTCGACCGACCGGACCGTGGAGATCGCACGCGGCGTCGCCGGCGTGAAGGTCGTCCAGCGCGAGTACTTCGGCTCGGCTGCGCAGAAGAACTGGGCCATGGACCAGGTGACGCTGCCGTGGCTGCTCATCGTGGACGCGGACGAGCGCATCCCGGAGCGGCTCGCGCGCGAGATCCAGTCCCTTCTCGAGCGCGGGCCCGAGGAGGACCACTTCTTCATCCGGAGGGAGAACGTCTTCGTCGACCGGGTGATCCGTCACTCGGGCTGGTCCACCGACAAGGTCGTCCGGCTGATCCGGCGCGGCACGGCACGCTACCCGAACCGGCGCGTCCATGCGGACCTCGCGGCCGACGGGGCGACGCCGACGCTGCTCGCGCCGATGCTCCACTACACCTGCCGCTCGCTCGGGCAGTACCTCGAGAAGCTCCACCGCTACGCGACGTGGGGCGCCGCAGACGCCTACCGCCAGGGGCGCCGCGCCGGGCCCCTCGAGCTGCTCTTCCGGCCTTTCTGGCGGTTCGTCCGCATGTACGTGATCCAGGCGGGCTTCCTGGACGGCCGGCACGGGCTGGTGCTCTGCGTCCTCCAGTCCTGGAGCGTCTTCCTCAAGTGGGCGAAGGTCTGGGAGTGGGGCCGGTTTCGCGCGAACGGCTGGCCCGTGGACCTGCCCGCATATGATGAGTCGAAGGAAACCTGGGAAGGCACCTGATCGTGATCGGGATCCTGAAGTTCCTCTGGAGGAAACCGAAGATGCTCAACGTCGGAGACCCCGCCCCGGACTTCACGGTGCAGGACCACACGGGGACCACGCGCCGTCTGGCGGACTACCGCGGCCGCTCCGTGGTGCTCTGGTTCTATCCGAAGGCCGACACACCCGGTTGAACGGTCGAGGGTTGCGGGTTCCGCGACCTCTATGCCGAGTTCCAGAAGAAAAACGCCGAGATCCTCGGCGTCTCGTTCGACACGGTCGAGGAGAACGCCGCGTTCGCGAAGAAGTTCGACTTCCGCTTCCCCCTCCTCTGCGACGTGAAGCGCGAGCTCGGGATCGCCTACGGCGCGGCCGACGACGCGAAGGAGGGCTATGCGAGCCGCATCTCGTACGTCATCGGCCCCGACGGCCGCATCGCGCAGGCGCACGCCAAGGTCTCGCCCAGGTCCCACCCGAAGGAAATCCTCGAGAGCCTCTCGTCCGACGGGGCCCCCGCCATCGTGTGAGTCTGTCTGTATACTTCGCCGAGAAGAGGTAATCGATGGCCGTCGATCCGGAGCTGCTCGCGATCCTGGTCTGTCCGAAGACGAAGGGCCCGCTGGAGCTCATCGAGTTGAAGGACGCCACGCGCAAGGCGCTCGTCGAGAAGTACCGCGAAAAGTTCCGCGACGAGGAACCCGTGGTGACGCAGGGCCTCTTCTCACGCCAGGCCAACCTCGTCTATCCGATCGTCTCGGACATTCCCGTGATGCTGATCGACGAGGCCCTCCCCGGGTCGGAGGCGGGGCAGTAGAAGGGGGACTCCGGGACGGCAGAAGGGCAGACGGCCGACCTTGGTGACCCGCCGCGCGCTCGCCTTCTCGCTGCTCTGTCTCTTCGCGTTCCTCACGCCCTTCATCGCCCCGGCGTACATCGCCTCGGGGCTGCTCCTCGTCGCCTGGATCGCCGAGCTGCGCCGCGAGGGGCGGCGACCGGCGGGCCTTCGCTCTCCCTTCGTCTTCCTCTTCCTCCTGCTGGCGCTGTTCACGGTCCTTTCCGCCGTGTTCTCCCGCGATCCGGCGGCAAGCGCCCGGCACCTCGGGGGCCTCGGACTCTTCCTCCTCGTGCCGGCGGCGATGGACCTCGTCGACGACCTCGCGCGCGCGCGGGCCCTCGTCCTGTCGATGGCCGCGAGCGCCGTCGCCCTGTCGCTCTACGGCGTCTGGCAGTTTTTCCACGGCGGGGACGACCTCCAGAGCCGGATTCGGGGCACGCTGTCCCACTACATGACCTTCTCGGGGATCGCGCTGCTGACGGGGTGCCTGCTGCTCGGCTTCGCGCTCGAGGCTCGGGGGCGGTGGCGCGCGATCGGTCTGGTCTGCGTCGTGCCGTTCACGGCGGTGCTGCTGACGTTCACCCGCAACGCCTACGTCGGCATCGTGGCGGCGCTGCTGCTGTATGCCGCGGTACGGCGGCCGAGATCCCTGGTCTGGATCGCGGCGGCGCTCGTGGCCGTCTACGTCGTTGCGCCGGCCGGGATCCGCGAACGGATCCGGTCGACGGTGGACCTCTCGGACCCGACCAACCGGGACCGGATCGCGATGGTCCGCGCCGGCGCCCGGATGGTGCGCGACAGCCCGGTCTTCGGTCTCGGCAACGACATGGTCCAGCCGTACTACCCGCTGTACCGGGACGCGGATGCGCCGCGCTGGGACGTGCCGCACCTTCACAACAACGTGGTCCAGCTCGCCGCGGCGAACGGCCTTTTCGCCGCGGCCGCGTACCTCGCGATCGTCGCCGTCTTCCTCGCGCGGGTGATCGTCCTCGTCCGGCGCGGAGACGGGCCCGGCCGCACGGCGGTGTGGGCGGGGGCGCTGCTCGCGGGCTCGGCCATCACGGTCGCCGGACTCTTCGAGTACAACTTCGGCGACACCGAGGTCGAGATGGCCACCCTCCTCGTCTTCGCCCTGCCGTTCTCGCGGGCTTCGGCGCCCGAGGCCCCGGCGGAGAGGACGGGCTAGAATCGCGCCGATGTTGCCGCGCCCCGTCCCGGCCGCCGCGCCGCCGCGCCCGTACACGGTCTCGGAGCTGCTCTCCGAGGTGTCCTCGGTGCTCAAGACGACCTGGCGCGACGTCTCCGTCGTGGGGGAGATCGGGCGCTTCGACGAGCGCGGAGGGCACGGCTACTTCGTCCTGAAGGATCGGACCTCGACGCTGCAGGCGATCATCTTCGCGTCGGACCTGAAGCGGGTGCCGTTCCGCATGGAGCCCGGCCTCGAGGTCGTCGTGCGCGGCTCGCTCGACCTCTACGCCCCCGCCGGGAAGTTCCAGATCAAGGCGTTCGCCATCGAGCCCGTGGGCCGCGGCGCCCTGCAGCTGGCGTTCGAGCAGCTGAAGGCGCGCCTCGAGGCGGAGGGGCTCTTCGAGCCCGCACGCAAACGCGCGATCCCGAAGCTGCCGCGGCGCATCGCGATTGTGACGTCACCGGCCGGGGCGGTGATCCGCGACATCCTGCACGTCCTCTCCCGCCGCTTCGAGGGCCTCGCCATCACCGTGTACCCGGTCCGCGTCCAGGGCGAGCTCGCGGCGGTCGAGATCGCCGGCGCCATCGCGCAGCTGAATCGGCGCGCCGCGTTCGACGTGCTGATCCTGGCGCGCGGGGGCGGGTCGCCGGAGGACCTCGCTCCGTTCAACGACGAGCGGGTCGCCCGGGCCCTGGCGGCTTCCGCGATCCCGACGATCTCGGGCGTCGGTCACGAGGCCGACGTGACGATCGCCGACCTCGTCGCGGACCTCCGGGCTCCGACTCCCTCGGCGGCCGCCGAGCTCGTCGTCGAGCGCAAGGACGAGATCGTGCGCCGCCTTTCGAGCGGCCGGCTGCAGCTGCTGCGCGCCATGCGCGGGCGCCTCGCGCTCGAGCGGTCGCACCTGGTCGCCTGCGGGCGGTCCGACGGGCTGGTCGGCTTTCCGCGGCGCGTCGCGCAATGGCGCGAGGCCGTGTCCCAGGGCCGTGACGCGCTCGTGCTGGAATTGGAGCGCCGGCCGGCCGAATATGCGGCGCGGGTCGCCGCGGCCCGGCGGCTGCTCGAGGACTTCGCTCGCGTGGCGCAGCTGCCGCGGCGCCGGGACCGTGTCGGCAACCTGCGCTCTCTCCTGGTCGAACGGGCCGGGCGCCGCCTCGAGCGTCGGCGGGGGCGCCTCGGGGAGAGTGCGCGCAAGCTCGAGATCCTGTCGCCGCTGGCGGTGCTCGCGCGCGGGTACGCCGTGGCGTACCGCTCGGGCGCCACCGCGCCGATCACCGCGTCGTCGCAGGTCGAGATCGGAGAACGCATCCGGGTGCGGCTGCACGAGGGCGAGCTCGGCGCCGTGGTCCGCGAAGGGGGCCGGCTGCCCGGAGCCGGGCCGCTCTTTGCCGACCGGGAGGAGGAGTCGTGACGGGCCGATCGAAGAAGGACCGCAGCTTCGAAGACGCGATGACGCGCCTCGAGGCAATCGTGGCAGAGCTGGAGGGGGAGGATCGCGGCCTCGAGCAGCAATTCGCCCTCTTCCAGGAGGGCATGGAGCTCGCGCGCTTCTGCGACAAGAAGCTGGGGGAGGTCGAGAAATCGGTCGAGATCGTGCTCAAGGAGGCCGCCGAGGAGTGGAAGACGGTTCCCTTCGATCCGGGCCGCTCGGCGGAAGACGACGATGACGACCGGGGCTGAAGCGGCGGCGCGCGGCGTCGGGGAATACCTCGCGGCGCGGCGCGTCGAGGTGGACCGGGCCCTCGACCGCCTGCTGCCTTCCGAAGACGCGTGGCCCTCGATCCTCCACCGCGCCATCCGGCACTCGGTGTTCGCGGGCGGCAAGCGCCTGCGTCCGATCCTGTGCCTCGCGGCGGCCGACGTGCTCGGCGCGCCTGCCGCCGACGTGCTCGAAGCCGCGTGCGGCCTCGAAATGATCCACACCTACTCGCTCATCCACGACGACCTGCCCGCGCTCGACAACGACGACCTGCGCCGCGGCGTGCCGACCTGCCACGTCGTCTTCGGGGAGGCGACCGCGATCCTCGCCGGCGACGCGCTTCTGACCCACGGGCTCGGCGTCTTCGCGGCCTTTCCGGAGGGCGAGCGCCACGCGGCGGCGAAGGTGCGCGTTCTGCAGACGGTGGTCGACGCGATCGGGACGCAGGGCATGATCGGCGGACAGATGGCCGACATCGAGGCGGAGTTGGAGACGGCGCCGACGGCAGAGCTGCTGACGCGGATCCATGAGAACAAGACCGGCAGGCTCATGCGGGCCTCGCTGCTGACCGGCGCGATCCTCGCCGGCGCCGACGCAGCCACGCTCGCGCGGATCGATCTCTACGGGAGTCGGGTCGGGCTGGCCTTTCAGATCAAGGACGACCTGCTCGACGTCGAATCCGACGCGGCGACGCTCGGGAAGGCCTCGAACAAAGACGCGGCCGCGGGCAAGGCCACCTTCCCGGTCGTGTGGGGGATCGAACGGTCGCGCACGCTGCTGGCCGAGAACATCGCCGAGGCCGTCGCCGCGGCCGAAGCGCTGCCCCGCGGCGGGGGCGTCCTGCCCGACCTTGCGCGCTTCATCGGCGCGCGCAAGTCGTGAAGGCGTTCGTCCAGACCGCCATAGGACGTTACGAAGCGCGTGACCTCGAGCGCCCCGCTGCGGGGCCGGGCCAGGTCGTCCTGCGAGTGCGCTCGGCCCTGACCTGCGGCACGGACCTGAAATTGCTGGCGCGCGGGCACGCCCGGGTCGATCTGCCCGTCACGATGGGGCACGAGCTCTGCGGCGAGATCGTCGCGGCGGGCGACGGTGCGTCGGAGTGGAAGGCGGGGGAGCGGGTCGTGCCCGGGATCTCCGGCCCTTGCGGCGCTTGCGCGGACTGTCTGGCAGGGCGGGCGAACCTCTGCGCCGCCGGGCACGCGGAACGAACGTGGGGCGCCTTCGCCGAATACGTGCGCGTGCCGGCGAGCGTCGTCGCTGCGAACCTGCACCGCGTGCCGGCCCATCTCGACGATGAGACCGCCGCCTTCCTCGACCCCCTCGCGTCGGTCCTCCACGGCTGGAACCGGCTGCGGGCGCCCTCGGGGGCGCTGCTCGTCTACGGCTCCGGCGCCCTCGCATTCCTGTGGGCGGCGGTCGCGTCCCGGCACGGCCTCGAGGTCCTGGTCGCGGGCCGGCGGCCCGAGCGGGCGGAGCTTGCCCCGCTCTTCGGAGCCCGGTTCGTGGACCTCTCGCGGCAAGGGCCGGCCGCGCTGCTGGCCGGCGGCACGGCGCCGCCGGACCTCGCCGTGGACTGCACGGGAGACGGGCGCGTGTGGGAGCTGCTTGCCGGGCTCGTTCGGCCCGGCGGGCAGGTGCTCCTGTTCGGGGGATGCGCGCCGGGAACGTCGGTTTCGTTCGACGCCGCCCGGCTGCACTACGCCGAGATCACGCTGTCCGGCTCCTTCCACTACACCCCCGCCGAGGCCCGCGCCGCCCTCGACGCCCTCGCGTCCGGCGAGGTGGATCCCCGGCCCCTCGTCAGCGGCCGCGGCACGCTGGCGGACCTGCCGCGTTTTCTCGACGCGCAGGCGAGGGGGGAGGGCGTGCGCTACGCGGTGCGGGGTGAGGCGTGAGACTTTTCGCGTTCTTGCTCGCGGCTGCGGCCGTCAACGTCAAGCATTTCCGGCACGCCGGTCGTCCCTGTATGCTTCGAGTTCCGCGCGGGCCATTGCGCCCCGCCCGGCACAGGGAGGATCCATGAACAAGCTCGGAAGACTTTCGCTCGCGCCCGTGCTGGCCGCCGCGCTCTTCGGCGCCCCGGCCGTCTTCGCCGCCGACGCCCCGCCGGCCGTCGGAGCGCCCGCCCCGCCGGTCTCCCTCACGAGCAACGAGGGGACGCCCACGAGCCTCGGAGACTTCAAGGGAAAGTGGATCGTCCTCTACTTCTATCCGAAGGACTTCACCTCCGGCTGCACGCTCGAGGCCCACAACTTCCAGCGCGACCTCGCCAAGTACGAGAAGGCCAACGCGGTCATCCTCGGCGTGAGCGTCGACAGCCCCGGGTCCCACAAGGACTTCTGCGCGAAGGAAGGGCTCTCCTTCAAGCTGCTCTCCGACCCGGACGCGAAGGTGTCGGCGGAGTACGCCTCGGTGATGACCTACAACGGCGCGAAACTGTCGGCGCGGAACACCTATCTCATCGACCCGTCCGGCAAGGTTGCCAAGGTGTTTCTCGAAGTGAAACCCGCCGGCCACAGCGAGGAAGTCCTCGCGGCGCTCGCGAGTCTCCAGAAGAGCTGACCGACTCCGCGGCGCAGCGTGAAAGCCGTCGTCCTCGCCGCCGGCCTCGGGACGCGGATGCGGCGGCCGAACGCCGCGGCGGGTCTGGACGCCGCGCAGGCGGCCGCGGCGGATAGAGGCGCCAAGGGTCTGGTGCCGCTCGGGGGGCGCCCGTTCCTGGATTACGTGATCTCGGGCCTCGCGGACGCCGGAGTCCGCGAGGTCTGCCTGGTCGTGGGCCGCGAGGCGCCCGAGATCCGCGCTCACTACGCCGATTCGCCGCCGGAGCGCGTTCGCCTGGCGTGGGCGGTGCAATCGGAGCCGCGCGGGACCGCGGACGCGCTGCTGGCCGCCGAGGCGTTTGCCGGCGGCGAGGATTTTCTCGCGCTCAACTCGGACAACCTCTATCCCGTCTCGGCGTATCAGGCGCTCATGGCTCTCGGCGAGCCCGGTCTGGCCGTCTTCGAGCGGGAGGAGCTGCTCGCGCAAAGCAACTTTCCCCGCGAGCGCGTCGAGCGATATGCCGTCATCGAGGTCGGCAAGGACGGCTACCTCGGGCGCATCGTCGAGAAGCCGCCTCCGGAGCGGCTCGCGTCCGCGAGCGGCGAAGTCCTGCTCAGCCTGAACCTCTGGCGGTTCTCGGCCTCGATCTTCGAGGCCTGCCGCAGGGTGCCGATCTCCGCGCGGGGCGAGTTTGAGCTGCCGCAGGCCGTCGACTTCGGCATCGCGCGCCTGGGTCTGCGCTGGCTGGCCGTCCGCTCTCGGGCAGCGGTGCTCGATCTGTCGGAGCGGGGCGACGTCGCCGCCGTCGCGGGCCGCCTGCGCGGAGTCGGGCCGCGCCCGTGACGGGCATCGAGGAGCGCCTCTGCGCGGCGGGGCTCCTCCCGGCCGAGGCCCGCAGAAAGCGCGAGTTGTTCGCGAGCGTGGACGAGGCGCTCCGCACCCTGGCGGCGGGCGCCGACGCCGCGGCCGCGCAGCGCTGGTTCGTGCCGGGCCGCATCGAGGTTCTCGGCAAACACACTGACTACGCCGGCGGGCGGAGCCTTCTCTGCGCCGTGGGCCGGGGCTTCTGCGTGAGCGCCCTGCCGCGGGAGGACGCCCTCGTGCGCATTGCGGACGCGGGCCGGGGCCTCACGGCCGAGGTGGCGCTCGACGCCGGTCTCGACCCGGCCGCGTCGGGCTGGACCGTCTACGCACGGACGGTCGCGGCTCGGATGGCGCGCAATTTCCCGAAGCTGCTAGGCGTGGACATCGCGTTTGCGAGCGACCTGCCCCGGGCGTCCGGGATGTCGAGCTCGAGCGCCCTCGTCGTGGCGCTCTTCACCGCGATCGCCCATCGCAATGCCCTTGCCAGGCGGCCCGGTTGGGCCGCGAGCATCCGCGGAAACGAGGACCTCGGCGGGTACCTCGGGTGCCTGGAGAACGGGAGGAGCTTCGGCGCGCTGACGGGAGATCGCGGCGTGGGCACCTTCGGGGGCAGCGAGGACCAGACCGCAATCCTCTGCTGCCGCGCGGGAGAGATCGCGCAGTACGCCTTCTGTCCCGTGCGGCACGAGCGCTCGATGCCGCTGGAGGCCGACTGGAGCTTCGTCGTCGCCTCGAGCGGAGTGGCCTCCGACAAGACGGGGGGCGCGCGCGAGAGCTTCAACCGCCTTTCGCTCGCGGTGACGGCGATCGTCGGCCTCTGGAACCGCTCGACCGGCCGCTCCGACGAGACGCTCTTCGACGCCCTCGCCAACGGTCCGGACGTGCCGGAGCGGATCCGGAGTCTGATCCGGGCCTTTCCCGCCTCGGACTTCCCGGCCGATTTCCTGGCCGGGCGCTTCGAACAATTCATCGAGGAGGCCTTCGTGCTGATCCCGGCCGTCGGCGACCTGCTCGCCAGGGGGGAGGTCGGACTGCTGGGAGAGCTCGTGGATCGCTCCCAGGCCCTCGCCGAACGCTGCCTCGGCAATCAGGTCCCGGAGACGATCGGCCTGGCGCGGTCAGCCCGCGAGCTCGGCGCGGTGGCGGCCTCGGCGTTCGGGGGCGGCTTCGGCGGAAGCGTCTGGGCGCTCGCGCGGGCCGACGAGGCCGAAGCCTTCCGGAGACGCTGGGCCGAGAGCTACGCCCTCGCGTATCCCCAGGTCACGGGCGACTCGCGCTTCTTCGTCACCCGTCCGGGTCCCGCCGTGGTCTCCCTCTAGGGTCGGGTTCGGACTCCCGCTCCGGGCTACGGCTTGATCGCCTCCGCCAGGGGCGCCCCGGCCTTCGGATTGTAGGACCGCCAGTCCTTGCCGAGGAGGGCCGCAGCGGTGGCCGCGATCTGGCTCTGCGTCACGCGCGCCGCGTTCGTGCGCTCGCCGAGCGCGGGAGTGTCGGGTCCGATCACGGCGATCCACATGTTCTCGGCGCCCTCGACGTTCCAGTCGTGGTGTTTCCAGTTTTCGGGCCCGTCGCCGCGTCCGTGGTCCGTCGTGACGATGAAGGTGGTCTTGCCGCGGTACTGCGGCATCGCCTGCATCGCGGTCCAGAGCTGACGAAGGAAGGCGTCGACGTTGTGCGCCGACTCGAGGACGAGATCGTACCGGCCGTTGTGAGCCCACTCGTCGGTCTCGCCGTAGCCGACGAAGAGCAGGCGAGGCGTGTTGGTCTGGACGTAGTCGAGCAGCGTCTGTTGGAGGAAGCCGTCCCACGGCATGTCCGAGAACTCGTGCGTCGTCGTCCGGTACAGCGTGTTCAGCAGCTCCTGCCGGGGCGTGGGCTTGTCCCGAAACGGCGTGTCCCACCCGGTGCGCATCGGCAGGTGGCTGCGCTCGCGGTTGAAGATGCGCGGGAAGGCGTCCCACCCGCCGATCACGGCGACGCGGCCCTGAAAGTCGGGCATGCCGTTGAACCACTCGAAGACCGAGACGTTCGGGTTCGGGCCGTACTCGTTCTTGTCGATGCGCGGGTCGCCCGCGCCGGTGATGATTTCGTTGTAGCCCGGGTACGAAAACTTGTAACCATTGACGACCTGGGCGGAGCTGCCCGCGTCCAGGTTGCCGTAGATCTGGCCGTCCTTCGCGACGACCGACCAGAGGAAGGGCAGCAACGCTTCGCGCCGCTGCTTGGCCGTCTCGCGCCAGTACGCGGCCTTGGTCGCCGCCACGTCCTCGACGCCGCCCGGTTTCTCGCTGACGAGGACGGACTCCGCGCCGCGGAAGACCTCCTGCCAGCGCAGGCCGTCGGTGACGATCACGACGACGTTTTCGGTCTTGAGCGGGGATGGCGTCGCGCCGCGCGCGCCCGGCGCGAGAGCGGCGGAGAGTCCGAGCAGCAGGAGCAGGGCCCGGGAACGCGGTTTCATCGGCACCTCACGAAGTCTTCCGAGAGCACGCGGCCGTAGGCTTCGATCGCCCGGTCCGCGTCCGCCTCGGAAAAGGCCAGGGGCGGTTTCATCTTGATCACGTTGTGGTCGGGGCCGTCGGTCGAGAGGAGGATGCCATGGTCCTTCATGCGCTCGACGACGTAGGCGGCTTCGCGGGGGGCGGGGGCGCGGCTCTTCCGGTCGAGGACGAGCTCGATGCCGAGGAAGAGGCCGAGGCCGCGCACGTCGCCCACGATCGCGTGGCTCTCGGCCACTTGCCGGAGACCGTCCTCGAGGTGCCCGCCGACGCGCAGGGCGCGCTCCTGCAGGCGCTCGTCGCGCACGACGTCGAGGACCGCGAGGCCGATCTCGCACGAGACGGGGTTTCCGCCGAACGTATTGAAGTACTCCATGCCGTTGGCAAAAGCGGCGGCGATCGAGGGCGTCGTGACGACCGCCCCGAGGGGATGTCCATTGCCGATGGGCTTTCCCATCGTGACGATGTCGGGCACGACGCCCTGCGTCTCGAAGCCCCAGAAGTGCGTCCCGACCCGGCCGAAGCCGACCTGGACTTCGTCGGCGATGCAGACGGCGCCGGCCCCGCGCGCGTGCGCGTAGGCCCCGGCGAGGTAGCCCGGCGGCAGCTCGATCTGGCCCCCGCAGGACAGGAGGCTCTCGCAGAGAAACGCCGCCGGCTTTTCCCCCGCGCCGCGGATCGCCGCGACAGCCTCGGCGACGTATGCGGCGAATTTCGCGCCGCGGTCGGGATCGTCGCGGCGGTGGAGGCCGCGGTAGTCGTCCGGCATGGGGACCGCGTGGACCCAGGGCGGCGGTCCGCCGCCTCCGGGGCCGGCGTGCTTGTAGGGGCTGACCTCGACGAGCGTCTGGGTGTTGCCGTGGTATGCGCCGTCCACGACGACGACGTCGCGGCCCCCGGTGGCGGTGCGTGCCAGGCGCAGGGCGAGCTCGTTGGCTTCCGATCCGGAGCAGACGAAGAAGCAGACCGAGAGGGAATCGGGCAGCGTGTCGGCCAGACGCTCGGCGTAGCGCAGGATCGACGGGTGGAGGTACCGCGTGTTGGTGTTCAGGACCGTCATCTGCCGCGCCCCGGCGCGCGCGACGCGGGGGTGGCAGTGGCCGACGTGGGCCACGTTGTTGACCATGTCGAGGTACGCGCGGCCGGTCTGGTCGTAAAGGTGCGCGTCCGCCCCGCGGACGATCTCGAGCGGCTGGCGGTACGACAGCGAGAGCGACGGCCCGAGGCGGCGTCGACGCTCCCGCTCGAGGCGCGCCGGCTGGTCGGCGTGAGCGCGAAAGCGGTCCGGCCCGCCGAGAATCAGGTTCGGATCCGGGCAGAGCGAGAGCCATGTCGCGCGCTCGCTCGCCGCCGCGACGCCGGGGAAGTCGCCGCTCTTTCCGAGCATGTCCGCGATGATCTGGAAGTGAGTGTGGGGGGGCCAGTCGCCGTTCTCCGGTGCCGGCCCGATCGCGGCGATCGGCTCTCCGCGCCCGACCGCGTCCCCGGGCGACAGGCGGGCGATCGAAGCGCGCCCGAGGTGGCCGTAGAGCGTGTAGAAGACGGGGCCGCCGGGGGGAGCGTGCTCGAGGATGACCGTCGGCCCATAGTCGAGGCGCGCGGCGTTGTCGCGGACGCTGTGGACGCGGCCGGCGAGGGGCGCCAGGACCGCGGAGCCCGGCTCCAGGAAGAGGTCGAGGGCGAGGTGGACGGTCCGGCGCTCCGGGTGCTCGCCGCCCGAGCCCGAGAACGCATCGCTCGCATAGAGCAGCCGCGCCTCGTCGTAGCGCCCGATGCCGAGCTCGGCGCCGCGCGCCCGCAGGGCCCCGAAGAGCTTGGCGGTCATGGAGGCGGTGTCCGTCGCGCGCTCCGAGGATTCGAAGACGGCGCTTGCGACCGAGAGATCGAACACGATCGCCTTCGCGAGGTCGGCGCGCACGACGGGGCCGATCTCCGAGTGATGGCTGCGCAGCCACGCTTCGATCGCCGGCGTCCGGGGACAGGGCGTCAGCCCGCACGCCGCGCGCAGCCGGTAGTGGGCCAGGGCAGCGGGCACCGCGCGCATCGCCGCAAGCGTCGCCCAGGCGGGGGCTTCGCTGACCAGCAGGTACGCGTTTTCGGGTTCTGTCGTTCGGCGCCGGGCCGAGAGACACACGCTGGTGCAGAGCCGGATCGCGACGAAGCTCCAGAGCGCCTCGATCTCGGCCTCCGTCATCGGGCGTTCGACGTGGTACCCGGCCGCCAGGCTGCATGCGGCCGCCAGGGGATCCGCTTTCCCGAAGATCGCGTAGGCGATCGCGACGGCCGGCTCGCAGGCCGTCCACGTCTCGACCATGTCGCCGAAGTCGAGGATCCCGGCGACCGACCGCTCGCCGGGTGTCGGATCGCCGAGCAGGATGTTGTGGTCGTTCGCGTCGTTGTGGATGATTCCGCGGGGCAGCGCCGCCAGGAGCGGAACGACGTTCTTCCGGTGCTCCGCCACGAAGTGCGCGATGAGCTCGCGGCGGCCGGCGTCTCGGATCGCGGGCTCGTGGCGCGCGATGACGTCGAGGGCGTTGTCCGGGTTCCAAAGCAGGTCCCGCTCGCGGGCCGCCGGATGCGCGAAGCCCTCGAGGCCTCGATCGAGGCGTCCGAGAAAGCGGCCGACGGCTTCGACGACTGCGGGCGACTGCGGGCGCGCGTCGGCGAGGATCGTTCCGCGCAGGAAAGTCAGCAGGCGCACGAGCCGGCCGCCGGACTCGGCGACGGCGCGGCCATCGCTGGTCGGCACCATCCTCGGAACCGGCAGGTCCGGGGCACGCGCGGCCAGCCATTCGAGGGCGCGGTCCTGGAGGTCGAGGTTCTCGGGGTGTTCGGCTTGCCCCGCGACCTTCAGGACGAAGGCGCCGCGCTCGGTCGAGAGCTCGAAGTTCTGATCGCGCTCGCTCGGCAGCTCCCGCGCCGCCGAGGCGAGGCCGTACAGGCGGCGCGCGAGAGCGGCCGCGTCGTCGGTGGTCAGGCGCGTCAAGTCGGGAGAGAGTAGCCTGATATTCTCGCGGCCGCCATGCCCCCTGCGCTGGAATCCGTGGCCGACCTGACGACGATTCGCCGCGCGTTCCCGGCGCTCGAGCGTGTCCACGAGGGCCGTCCGGTCGCGTATTTCGACGGCCCGGGGGGTACCCAGGTGCCCCGCGCCGTCGTCGAGGCGATGTCGGGCTATCTCTTTGGCCACAACGCCAACACGCACTGGAAGTATCCGTCGTCGATCGAGACGGACGCCCTCCTCGACGCGGCGCGTACGACCCTTGCGGAATTCTTGAACGGCCAGCCGTCGGAGATCGCGTTCGGCCAGAACATGACGACGCTGACGTACCACCTCTCCCGCGCGCTCGGCCGGGCCTGGGGGCCGGGGGACGAGGTCGTCGTCACGGAGCTCGACCATCACGCGAACGTGGACCCCTGGAAGGCCCTCGCGAAGGACCGCGGCGTGACGGTCCGAACGGTCCGGATGCGTCCCGAGACCGGAGACCTCGACGGGGCGGACCTCGAACGTGCGATCTCGCGCCGCACGAAGCTCGTCGCCATCGGCGCGGCCTCCAACGCGCTCGGCACCGTCAACGACGTGCGGCGGATCACGGAGCTCGCGCACGCGGCCGGCGCGCTCGCGTTCGTGGACGCGGTGCACTACGCGCCGCACGTCCTGGTGGACGTGGCCGCGATCGGCTGCGACTTTCTCGCCTGCTCGCCGTACAAGTTTTACGGGCCGCACCTCGGCGTCCTCTGGGGGCGCCGGGGCCTGATCGAGGCGCTGGACGTCCCGAAGCTCGAGCCCGCGCCCGACTGGGCGCCGGAGCGCCTCGAGACGGGCACGCTCTCTCACGAGGGCATCGTGGGAGCGGCAGCCGCCGTCGATTTCCTCGCTTCCCTTGCAGGCACGGCCGCGGCCGGTCGGCGAGCCGCGCTCGATTCGGCGTATGCCGAGCTGCACGCCCGGGGCGACCGGCTCTTCGCGCGCCTGTGGGAGGGGCTCGGCCGCATCCCCGGCGTGACGCTCTACGGGCTGCCGCCCGGGGCGCCGCGGACGCAGACCGTGTCCTTCACGGTGAACGGCCGCACGGCCGATGCGGTGGCCGTAGACCTGGCCCGCCGGGCGGTGTTCGTCTCGAGCGGAGACTTCTATGCCTGGACGGTGGTGCAGCGCCTCGGACACGCGGAGGACGGACTCGTGCGTGCCGGCTGCGCCGCGTACACCTCGGAGGAAGAGATCGAACGCCTGATCGAGGCCGTCGCCGAGGCGGCTCGGCGCTAGCTAGTCGGTCCGCTCGAGCAGGACGATCCCTCCCATTCGCCGCATCTCTTCGCGCCGCTGCGGGGAGGCGAGGCGCCCGACCAGGCGATAGAGCCACGCCCCGCGCATGTGACGTTTCAGGCGCAGCCCTTCCTCGAAAGTCCCACGAAACTCCCGCTCGCGCCACCCGGCCTGCCCGAAAAAGCGCGTCCCCTCGGCGGGCGCGAAGCGCAGGGGAGCGCGAGCCGCTTCGAGCGTTCCACTCCAGCGCCGATTGAGCATCGCGAGCAGGCGCGGCGAGACGAGGTCGATGATCCACCACCGGAAGCTCGGAACCGCATGCAGGTCGCGGGCGAGGGCGAGGACGTCCTCGTCCGCGAGATAGACGAGAAGCCCTTCGCTGAGGATGAGGGCGCGCTGCGACGCGTTACCGATCCGCTCGAAGAGCGCCCGGCGCTCGACCGCCCGGGTGAGGTCGGCCGCGACCGGTTGGAAATCGCACACGGGTCGCTGCCCGGCCAGCGCTTCGGTCTTGTAAGCGAGGATCGCGGGCAGGTCCACGTCGACCCATGTGAGCTCCGGCGGCAGCGCCATGCGCCAGGGACGCGCGTCGAGCCCGGCGGCGAGGTTGACGACCGTATCGACGCCGTCGCGCGCGATGGCTCGCAGGATGAGCTCGTCGAAGACGCACGTCCGCACGACCATCGGCCAAAGACCCGACTGAAACCCGGGCAGCGTGCGCGCGATCGCCTCGCCCCGCTCTCCGGCCAGGCGCCGCGCGTGCGGATCCCGGAAGTGGGCGTCGGCTCGCTCGGATTCGAGGGCGCGGTAGAGCGCGACCCAGCGGGCCGTGTCGCTCACGTTCTCGATTCGGGCGTCGGCCATGGCGCGAGCAAGTCTATCGAGGTCTGACCGATAATCGGCCCGTGAAGGCCGTGCGGATGGACGCCTCGGGAGGCGTCGCGGTGGTCGAAGTGCCCGAGCCCGGGATCGGGCCGGGCGAGGCGCTCTTGCGCACGCGCGTTTCCGGGATCTGTGGCTCGGACCTGCTCGACTGGTACGTTCGCGGCAAGGCCGGCACGGTCCTCGGACACGAGCTGTCCGGCCAGATCGTGGAGGTCGGCTCGGGTGTTACGGAGTTTGCCCCCGGGGACCGCGTCGTGCCGCACCATCACGCGCCGTGCCTGGTGTGTCGGGAGTGCGCGGCCGGGGCATACGTCCACTGCGCCGAGTGGCGCTCCTCGCGCCTGGATCCGGGCGGGATGGCCGAGCTGGTTCGGATCCCGGCCGGCAATCTCGCGCGCGACACGCGCAAGATCCCGGACGGCGTCTCGGACGAGGAGGCCAGCTTCACCGAGCCGCTCGCCACGGTGGTGAAGGCCTTCCGTCGCGGGAGGTTCGGCGCCGGGCGGTCGTTTTTCTGCGTCGGCCTGGGGACGACCGGGCAGCTCGCGCTGCGGCTGGCCAGGGACGCGGGGGCGTCGCGAATCGCCGGCGCGGACCGGGTCCCATCGCGCCTGGCGCTCGCGCGGGAGGGCGGCGCGGAGGCCGTCGTGGACGTGGACAACGAGACGCTCTCCGTGGGCGCTCGACGTCTCTCCGACGGGCGGGGCTTCGACCTCGTGTTCGTCTGCCCGGGAAAACCCGACGTGATCCGCGAGGCGGTGGACGCGGTCGCTCCCGGCGGCACCCTTCTCGTGTTCACGATGGCGGCGCCCGGAGAGACCTGGGCCGCGGACCTGAACGCCCTCTACTTCCGCGAGATCGCCGTCGTCCCGTCCTACTCGTGCGGGCCCGACGACACGCGCGAGGCCCTCGCCGCGATCGCGAGCCGGCGGGTCCGTGTCGACGATCTCGTCTCGCACCGCTTCGGGATCGAGGCGGCCGCCGAGGCCTTCGCGCGGGCGCGCCGCGCCGAGGGATCGATGAAAGTCGTGATCACGTTTTGAGATCCCGCCTCGACCTGCTGCTCGTCGCCCGGGGCCTCGCGCCGACCCGGGAGAAGGCCCAGGCCCTCATCCTGGCCGGGCTCGTCGAGGTCGATGGACGGTCCGGCGCGAAAGCGGGTCAGGCGGTCGCGGAGGACGCCGAGATCGCCGTCTCCGGCCCGCCGCACCCCTACGTGTCGCGCGGCGGCGTCAAGCTCGCCGCGGCCCTGGACCACTTCGCGCTCGACCCCGCTGGCTGCGTCTGCCTCGACGTCGGCGCCTCCACGGGCGGCTTCACGGATTGCCTGCTGCAGCGCGGTGCGGCCCGCGTGTTTGCGGTGGACGTCGGCCACGGCCAGCTCGACGCGAAGCTGCGGGCGGATCCGCGCGTCGTCGTGCTCGAGAGGGTCAACGCGCGCGCGTTGTCCGCGGTAGAGGTCCCGGAGCCCGTCCGCCTCGCCGTCGCGGACGTCTCCTTCATCTCGCTGCGCCTCATCCTTCCGGCGGTCGTCCCGCTCGTCGAGAAGGGCGGCGCCGTCGTCGTTCTGGTCAAGCCGCAGTTCGAGGCGGGACGCGCCGAGGTCCCGCGCGGGGGAGTCGTGCGGTCGGAGGCAACGCGACGGCGCGTGGTCCTGGAAATCGAGAACGCCGGGCGGGGCCTCGGCCTCGAGGTCCTGGGTGCCCTGCCTTCGCCGATCCGCGGGGCGCGCGGCAACGAGGAGTTTCTGCTCGGATTTCGTGTAAATTGAGCAGGATGAAGGGGTCCCGCCGTTCGGCCTCCCGGTTTCGGCGCGTCGGCATCGTGGCGAAAATCGGGTCCGCCTCGGCGGCCGATCTGGCGGCCTCGCTCGAGAGGGCCCTGCGCCGGCGCGGCCGCCAGGTGGTCCTCGACGCCGAGACGGCGTCGCAGCTCGGGAGGTCGGCGGGCATCGCCCGTTCCCGCATCGCCCGGGAAACGGACCTCGTATTCGTCCTCGGGGGGGACGGCACCCTGTTGTCCGTGGCCCGCGGGGCGCCCTCCGGAACGCCGCTGCTGGGCATCAACCTCGGCACCCTCGGATTCCTGGCGGGGCTTTCGCGGGCGGAAGCCCTCGGGCGCCTCGACGACGTGCTCGCCGGCAAGTTTCGCGAAGACCGCCGTCGCCGCATGGATGTCGCGATCGCACGCGGGCCGCACCACGGCAAGTACCGCGTCCTGAACGACGCCGTCCTGAACCGCGAAGCGCTGGCCCGCATCTCGACGTTCACGGTGGCCCTCGATGGCCGACCCGTCGCGGAATTTCGAGCGGACGGGGTGATCGTCTCGACACCGACGGGCTCGACCGCGTACAACCTCTCGGCCGGCGGCCCCATCCTCCACCCCGCGCTGCCGGCGATCGTCATCACGCCGATCTGCCCTCACTCGTTCGGGCAGCGGCCTCTCGTCGTCCCGGACACGACGCGGATCCGCGTGGCGGTCCTCGGCCCCGAGCGGCGCGACGGCGGCGTCTACCTCACCCTCGATGGCCAGGAGGGGTTCCCGGTGCTCGCGGGCAGTCCGCTCGACGTGCGCTCGAGCTCCTCCGCCGTGACCCTGCTGCGTCCGCCTGAGTCGGACCACTTCGAACAACTCGCCGGGAAGCTCTCCTGGGGCGTCTGACCCTCCCTTCTCATGGCGGGTGACGATACGCGCGAGAGCCGACCGGACGGAACGCCGCACGAGGGGCAGAGGCTTTCGACCGCCCGGCTGTTCCTGATCCTCGTCATTTTCCTGGCCCTTGCCGCCTATGCGATCTGGAACTCCGATCGCTTCCAGTCTCTCTTCCAGGGCGTCTCGCAGGAGCGCCTGTCGGCGATCCTCGAACGGCCGGTGACCTTCCGGCGCGTCGATTTTCAGATTTTTCCCCCGTCGGTGCACCTGGCCGACGTGCGCGTGGGCAACGACCCCCGGGCGCCGGACGGCCCGCTGCTCGAGGCCGAGGAGCTGACCATCGGCGGCGGCGTCTCGGTGACCGGGGGCGAGCTGCGGTTTGGGCGGGTGCGCGCCATTCGCCCGAAACTGACGCTCGTCCAGTTTCCCGATGGAACGTGGAACCTTCCGCCCGGGCTCGCGCGGCCGGCCGGCAAGGGCGGGCTCGCGCTGCGCATCGGCGAGCTGGTCGTGCAGAACGGCGTCTTCGAGTTCGAGGGAAAGCGCACCGGGGTCGACGGGAGGCTCGAGGGGTTTGCGGCCGAGCTCGCCGCGCTGCCGCGCAATCATTACCGCGGCACCTTCGCCTGCCGGCGCGCGACGCTGCGGCTGCCCGGCGACGAGCCGTTCGTGTTCGGCCTCGACGCGGCGTTTCGCCTCGGGCCGGCCACGGGCCTCCAGATCGAGTCGCTGCGGATCGACGGGGACTTCGGCGAGCTGCGAGTGTCCGGCTCCGTCGAGGATCTGAAAGCGCCGACGTTGCTCCTGCGCGTGTCGGCGGACCTGCACGTGGGAGAAGTCGAGCGCCTGTTTCAGTCCAGTCTCGGCTTCGGCGGCGATGCCGCCGTCGAGGCGCAGCTGGCGATTCCGTCGTCCGGGGGTTTCCGGATCACGGGACACCTGCTGGTGCCGAAGCTCGACGCGAAGGGTTTTCCGATCGAGGGTCTCGCCGGCACCGTGCTCGCGCGCCCGGACGCGCTGGTCGCGCGCATCGAGAAGGGGCGCTACGCCGGCGGCGAGCTGTCGGGCTTCTACCGCATCGAGAACCTCTCCGGTGGCGGCCACTCCCAGCCGATGACCCTGTCGCTCGATGGCAGGGGCATCTCGACCGAGCGCTTCTTCGCCGACATCCACCTGCCGGGAACGGGACTCTCCGGTTCCCTGGCGCTTTCGACGACGCTGCGCTGGGCGGAGGGGGGAATCGCCCGGTCCAACGGCGCCGCCCGACTGGCGATCGCGCCGGGACCGACGGCCTCGATCGTCAAGGGCCGCTTCGGAATTCCGATCGGCGGTGGCGGGGATCTTCCGGTGGTGGACGGCCGGATCGGGTTCGAGGGCGCGGAGTTTCGCTTCCCCGCCATGACCCTGGAAGCGACCGGAGGCCTGCGGATCGGCGAGTGGATGCCGGACTTCGACTTTCGCCTGCGCGCGCGCGACCTGACCGAGGTCGACCACCTCTTCCAGAACTTCGTCGCCGCCTCCGGCGACTCTCCGACCCCGCTCGGGTTCGGAGGCAGCGGCGAGATCGAGGGGCACATCGCGAAGTCCTGGGGCGATCCCGAGGTCTCGGCCCGTTTCTCGGCGGAAAACGCGCGCTATGGCGGCGTTCTCTTCGGCAGCGTGCGGGGCGCGGCCGACATGCACGACGGCGCCTTTCTGTTCCACCCCCTGCGGGCCTACGAAGGGGGGGCATCGATCTCGCTCGAGGGGACGGCGCGGTACCGGAAGGACCCGAAGCGGCCAACTCTCGACCTCGTCGTGACGGCCAAGGACTACCCGGTCTCGCGTTTCCTCGAGTACCTCGATCTCCAGTACCCGATCGAGGGGCGGCTGACGGGCAGTTTCCCTCTGGCCGGCAGTCCGCCGGATTCCGTGTCCGGAGGCGGCGTGGCCGCACTCGACGGCGCGGTCCTGTGGGGCCAGAGAGTCGCGCGCATGACCGGGCGCATGGGCCTCACCCCGGGCCACTTCGAGCTCGACGACATCCGCGCCGAGGTCGGCGGCGGAGTGGTCGGCGGCCGCATCGCGATCGCCTACAAGGAGAAGACCTTCGAGGCCCGAGCCGCCGGCGACGATCTGCCGCTCGAGGCCATCGACGCGCTCGCCCGGGTTTCCGACGACGTGTCGGGCCGGGTGTCCTTCGAGCTCTCGGGCTCCGGCCCGTTCAGCCGACCGGACCTGACGGGGTCTGCCTCGCTCTCGGGCGCCACGTTCTACGGCCACCCGATCCCGGAGGCCCTGTCGCCGCGCCTGGCGGTGCGAATGGTCCACGGCGAGGTCGACGGCTCGGTCACGGTGCCGGAGCGCTGGACGCTCACCGCGAAGGGGGACGTCGGCGCGACGCCGATCGCCTTCGACGTCGGGCTCGATGCGCGGGACCTCACGGCGCTGCTCCTCTTCACGCCGGCCCGGTTGCCGGTCGGCGACGGCGGCGCGCTGGCCGGTCATGGTCGAGTCCAGCTGCCCGCGGCGGAGGGCGAGCGGCCCTCGGCCCAGTTCGTCGTGACGGAGGTGCGGCTCGACGCCCGCGACCGGCGGGGCGTCGTGTCGACCGAGGGCGACGTGGCAATCTCCCTGGATAAGGGGCGAATCGCCGTGGGCGACGTCCACGCCGTCGGGGATGGCGTGGACCTGCGCTTGCGCGGGGCGGTGGACCTGTCGGTCGAGAAACCCGCGATCGAAGGCAAGATCGCGGGCTCGGCCGATGCCTCCCTGCTCGGCCTGGCGTTCCCGGACAGCGGTCTGGCCGGGCGGTTCGTCGTGGACGTCGCCGCCTCCGGGCCGCCGTCGGCTCTCGTGTGGAACGGCGGCATTCGCCTCGAGAACGGCCGCTACCGCATGGCGGGATATTCGTTCGAGGACATCGAAGGGGCTCTGCGCCTGATCGGGTCCTCCGGCGAGATCGAGGGCCTGCGCGCCAAGGTCGCCGACGGCGAAGCGTTCGTGGCTGGCGGCTTTCGCTTCGCGGGGTCCGAGATCACGGATTTTCGCTTCACCGCGCAGGGCCGGCGCATCTCGGTGCGCACCATCCCGGCCCTGCGACTGACCGTGGATGCGGACCTCGTCGCGACGGGCAACGAGGCCGGCAACCAGCTGCGCGGCGAGGTCACGCTCCTGCGCGGGACCTACTCGAAGGACGTCGAGGTGACCCTGTCGGACCTGCTCGACCGCGGCCGGCCGACGGGAGCGCTCGCGGCGCGCGAGCCCTGGAAGGAGCGCACGTCCCTCGACGTGCGGATCGTGTCGGCGGCGGCCCTGGAGGTCCGCAACAACCTGGCGCGGCTGTCGGGGACCGTGGACCTGCGGGCCCGCGGGACGGTGGCCGATCCGATCCTGGTCGGGCAAGTCCTCCTGGACGAAGGCGGCAGCGTCGTGTTCAGCGACATCCGCTACGAGATCGAGGCCGGCACGCTGACCTTCTCCAACACCTCCCGCATCGCGCCCTTCATCGACCTGCGGGCCCGGGCGGAGGTCAAGGGGTACAACCTCGTGGTCCTGCTGGCGGGGACCTGGCCGCGGATCTCGGCGAATTTCACGTCGGACCCGCCGCTCGCCAATGACGCCATCCTCGGCCTGCTTCTATCCGGGTCGCCGCCCGACACCCGAAACCCGACCGACACCGCGAACCAGCTCGTATCGGCCGCGGGCGGCGCCGTCGCCGGAGCCATGACCGGAGGCTTGCGGGATCAGACGCGGCGCATCTTCAAGCTCGACCGGTTTCAGATCGACCCGGTCTTCACCGGCAGCCAGATCACCACGGTCCGGTCGACGATCGGCAAGCAGATCACTCAGGACCTCTCGGTGACCTCCTCGATCGCCCTCGACTCGAGCAAGGAGCCGATCGTGCGCGTCGAGTGGCAGGCCAGCAATACGATCTTCGTGCAGCTGATCCGGGACGAAAACGGAATCCTGTCGATCAGCGTGCGGCGGCGCCAGCGCCTGTGATGCGGGGCGCTCTCGCGCGGTTCCTTCTGGGCCTCGTGCTCGCCTCATGTGCGGAGGCGGCGGCGGCCCAGACGGAGCTCCGTCCCGAGGTGCTCGGCCGGCCCGTGGAGTCGATCGCCTACACCTGCGACGGTCCGGCGGACGCCCGCGAGATCGAGAGCCTGGTGTCATTTCGGCTCGGGCGCCCGCTCACCGAGGACGACACCGGGGCGACGGTCCAGAATCTCTTCGCAACGCTCGACTTCTCGAACATCCTCGTCGTCGCGAGCCCGCTGCCCGAGGGCGGCGCCGCCGTGACGATCCACCTTTGGCGGGCCTATCGCGTCGCCGACATCGTCTTCGACGGCAAGTCGTCCCTCTCGCGCGAGGACATGCGCAAGGCCGTCCCGCTCCAGGTGCGGGGACCCTTCAACGCCGCGGCCCTGGCCGAGGGCGCCAGCGGCCTCGAGCGCAAGCTCGCGGCGGACGGCTATGTCCACGCCGCGGTAGATCCGGAGGTGACGTTCGACGCGCCGACGTTCACGGCGCAGGTCGTCTACCGGATCGCGGCCGGGACCCGGGCTCCGGTGGCGGCGCCGTTCTTCGACGGCGACATCGCGCCGTTTGCGGCCGACGCGCTCGTCGCGAAGCTGAAACTGAAGCCGGGGGCGCCATACCAGGAGGCGCGCGCGCACGCCGACGCCGAACGACTGCACAAGTTTCTCCTCGACCAGGGCCACTTCAAGGCGTCGGTCGAGCTCATCGCCGCCGAGCCCACCGACGACGGCGCCATCCGGCCGGTCTACCGGATCGTCGTCGGGCCGCGCTACGAGATCGTCGCGACCGGGATCAAGGAAAAGCGGGTGCGCAGTGAGTTTCTCTCTCTGCTCGAGGGCCAGGGGTTCGACGAGGACCTGCTCCAGGAGTGGGTGGACGCGACGCG
>DATMNJ010000286.1:0-5963 GCA_035569175.1 Thermoanaerobaculia bacterium
CCGCGGACGGCGCGGCGAGCTGCGCCAGGAGGGCGGAAGACTCCGCGTGATTCTCGGGCGCGCGCCGGGCGGCGGCTGGCGGATGGAGTCGGGCTCGGTCGTGGCGTGGCTCGCGGCATCCGCCGCGGAACCGCTCTTCGAGGAGCGTGCCGCGGCTGCGGGCCTGGCTCACACCCACCGGGCCTACTTCCCCAACGCGACGCGCAACATCCCCGTGCCCGGCGAGCACCTGCCGCCCGGGGTCGCGGTCCTCGACTTCGACGGAGACGGACGGCCTGACCTCTACGTCGTGGGAGGCGACGGCAACCGTCTCTATCGCAACCGCGGCGACGGCACCTTCGAAGACGTCACGGAGAAGGCGGGTGTCGGCGGGCAGGAAGGCGAAGGCGCGGGCGCGCTGGCGTTCGACTACGACAACGACGGCCGCACCGACCTCTACGTCACGTACCTCGACCGGCCGAACCTGCTCTACCGCAACCGCGGCGACGGCACCTTCGAGGAGGTCGGCGCGAAGGCCGGGGTCGCGTTGAAGGACTACAGCACCTCCGCCGCCGCCCTGGACTACGACCGCGACGGCAACCCCGACCTCTACGTCCTCGTCTATGGCCACCCCGACTCCGGCCCCACCCTCGCGGCCGACAACGCTCCCCCCAACCATCTCTTCCACAACAACGGCGACGGCACGTTCACCGACGTCACGAAGGCGTCGAAGACCGGCGACACCGGCTGGGGCCTCGCGCTCGAGTGCGCCGACCTCGACGGCGACGGGTGGCCCGACATCTACGTGGCCAACGACTTCGGCAACCACGCGTACCTCCACAACAACGGCGACGGTACCTTCACGAACGTCGCGAAGGAGGCGGGAATCCTCGATCCCGGCTTCGGGATGGGCGTGGCGGTGGACGATTACGACGGCGACGGACGGCTCGACCTCTACGTCTCGAATTATTCGTTCCCGCTCAACTGGTTCCTCCGCGATCCGCGCTATCCCATGCCGCCGTTTCCGTATTCGCTCGGACGCCCCCTCGTCTGGCGCAGGCTCACCGCTCTCTCGCGCGGGTCGTCGCTCTTCCACAACCTGGGCCGGAACCGCTTCGAGCGCGAGTCCGAGGAGGCCGGTGTCTGGGACACCTCCTGGTCCTGGGGCTGCGTCTTCGTGGACGCCGACCTGGACGGGCGCCCCGACCTCTTCGTCGTCAACGGCATGCTCGCCGGCAAGAACGAGACCGAACGCGAGATCGAGTTCTGGAACCTGATGTCGGTCGAATACAAGAAATTCGAGCAGGGCATCGCGACCGCCGACTTCGGCGACGACTCCCTCTGGGGTCGGCCGCCAAAACGCTTCTACCGCAACCGAGACGGAAAGCATTTCGACGAGCTCGCCGCGGTGACGGGGCTCGAGTCCGGCGCCAACCAGCGCGGCCTCGTCGTCGTGGACGTGAACGGCGACGGCGCTCCGGATCTCTTCTCGACCGGGTTCCTGCAACCGCCCTCGCTCTGGATCAACCGCAATCCGTCGAAGGCGAAGGCGCTCGTCGTCGTGCTCGAGGGCGACCCGGGCCTGCCCGGCCGATATCGCTCGTCGCGCGACGCCCTCGGCGCCACCGTCACGGTCGAGGCGGGCGGCCTCGCGCGCACGCAGGTCGTCTCGGCCGGCTACTCGTTCCTGTCCTCGGGGCCGAAGGAGCTCTACTTCGGCCTCGGCGACCACGCCTTCGCCGACCGCGTCACCGTTCGATGGCCGTCGGGGCGCGTCACGGAACGGCGCGACGCACCCGCGGGCCGCCTTGCGCTGCGGGAGCCCGCGTCCTGAACGCTCGGACGAGCCAGAGCTCCCGCGCGAGCCACGCGCGCCGTGTAGAATCGCGCCACATCCGATGGAAAAAAAGCGCAAGTTCCTCTTCGTCTCGCTGACCGGTCTGGTCGGCGACATTGCCTGGCAGGTCCTCAAGGAGGGCCACGAGGTTCGCTACTTCATCGGCGACAAGGAAGAGAAGGACATCGCCGACGGTTTCGTCCCGAAGACCGAGGACTGGGAGAAGGACGTGGACTGGGCGGACGTCATCGTCTTCGACGACACGCTTGGCCAGGGCGAGAAGGCCGTGGCCCTGCGCCAGCGCGGGAAGGCCGTCGTCGGCGGGACCCCGTACACCGACCGGCTCGAGGACGACCGCTCGTTCGGGCAGGAGGAGTTGAAGAAGGCCGGCGTCACGATCATTCCGTACCGGGACTTCGACAACTTCGACGACGCGATCACCTACGTCCAGGAGAACCCGACGCGGTACGTCATCAAGCCCTCCGGCGCCGCCGGCAACGTCAAGCGGCGGCTCTTCGTCGGCGACGAAGAGGACGGGCAGGACGTCGTCCGGATGCTCGAGGCCTACAAGAAGGCGTTTTCGGACGAGATCAAGGTCTTCCAGCTCCAGAAGCGGGTCGTGGGGGTCGAGGTCGCGGTGGGCGCGTTCTTCAACGGCAAGAGCTACGTCCATCCCATCAACACCAACTTCGAGCACAAGAAGCTCTTCCCCGGCAACAGCGGCCCCCCGACGGGAGAGATGGGCACGACGATGTTCTGGAGCGAGCCGAACAAGATCTTCGAGCAGACGCTCCTCAAGATGGAGCCGCAGCTGGCGGCCGAGGGCTACGTCGGGTACATCGACGTCAACTGCATCGTGAACAACAACGGCATCTACCCGCTCGAGTTCACCTCCCGCTTCGGCTATCCGACGATCTTCATCCAGCAGGAAGGCATGATCACGCCGATCGGCCTCTTCCTCGACGATCTCGCCCACGGCCGCGACCCGAAGTTGAAGGTCAAGAGCGGCTTCCAGGTCGGCGTCCGGATCGTCATGCCTCCCTTCCCCTTCGACGACGACGCGACCTTCGAGTCGTTTACCAAGAACGCCGTCATCGTTTTCAAGAAGGGCACGCCCGAGGAGGTCCACATCGAGGACACGAAGATCGTCGAAGGCCAATGGCTCGTGGCCGGGACGTCCGGCGTCGTGCTCACCGTCGTCGGTCTCGGGCAGACGATGAAGCAGGCCCGCGAGCAGGCCTACGCCCGCGTTCGCAACATTCTCATTCCCAACATGTACTACCGCGACGACATCGGCGAACGCTGGGCCGAGGACTCGGACAAGCTGCACAACTGGGGATACCTGCGGTAGCCGTTCGCTACGCCGCCCCGAAGATCTTTCCGACGAGGTAGCCCACGAACGCGGCGCCGAGGCCGATCGCCGTCATCTGCAGGCCCTTCTTGCGCCAGTCGCCGATGGACGTCTGGGCCTCGTAGGCGCCGACGAAAAAGAGCGCCGCCGCCGAGAGCGCGATGGCGGTCCAGAGCGCCGGCGCCCGAGGCAGGAAGAAGAACGGGAGAAGCGGGATCAGGGAGCCGACGATCGTCGCCACGCCGACGACGAGGGCGCTCCTCCGGACGGACGCGTCGTCGGCCGGCTCGAGACCGAGGTCCTCGTTCATGAGCGTCGAGAGCGCCGTTGCCTCGTTGCCGGCGATGGTCTCGACGATGCGGTCGAGCAGATCGCCCTGGAAGCCCTTCGCCGCGTAGATGCGGGCGAGCGCGGAGCGCGCCTCGCCGGGAGATCTCCGCAGCAGGTCGCGCCGGCGCTCGAGCTCGCTGCGGTAGTGGTCGGCCTGGGCCATCGAGGAGGTCCACGCCACGGCGCCCATGGACACTCCCTCGGCAAAGGTCGCCGCGAGGCCGGCCGCGAAGAGCACCTTGACGTCGGTGCTCGCGGCTGAGACGCCGAGCACGATGCCGAGGACGTTGACCAGGCCGTCCTGGCCCCCGAGGATCAGGTCTCGCAGCCAGGTCGTCCCCGGCCGCGGCGGCGCCGCTTCGCTCAAGCCTTCGCGGCCGACTTTTCCTGGGCGTCCACGACGGCGATGGCGGCCATGTTGACGATGTCGGCGACCTCGACGCCGCGCTGGAGGACGTGCACCGGCCGCTTCAGGCCGAGCAGGATCGGCCCAATCGCCTCGGCCCCGGCGAGGCGCCAGACCAGCTTGTAGGCGGCGTTGGCGGCCTCGAGGTTCGCGAAGATGAGGACGTTGGGATTGCGCACGCTCGCCCAGGGATACTGGGCATCGAGCAGCTCCGGGACGACGGCCGTATCGGCCTGCATCTCCCCGTCGATCATGAGGTCGGGCCGGGCCGCGCGCACGAGCCGGACCGCTTCCTTCACCTTGAGCGCGGAGGGGTGCTCGTTCGAGCCGAAGGACGAGAACGAGATCATCGCGATCCGCGGCTCGATGTCGAAGCGCCGCACGGCGTCGGCCGCGAGCTCGGCGATCTCGGCCAGCACCTCGGCCGTCGGGTCGATGTTGACGGTCGTGTCGGCGAAGAAGAACGTCTGGCCCTTGAGCATCAGGATGTAGAGCCCCGAGACGCGTTCGACGCCCGGCGCCGTGCCGAAGATCTGCAGGGCCGGGCGGATCGTGTCCGAGTAGGACTGCGTCAGCCCCGAGATGACGCCGTCGGCGTCGCCGGCATCGAGCATCAGCGGGCCGAACACGTTGCGGACGCGGACCTGCCGCGTCGCCTCCTCGAGCGTCACGCCGTTGCGCCGCCGCAGCTCCTCGAGCCGGCGGGCATATGCCGGCAGCTTTTCCGACCGATTCGTATTGATGAAATCGATCTTTCCCATGGGCAGGTCGAGCTCCCGGGCGAGCTTTTCGATTTCCGCCTCGCGCGCGAGAAGGATCGGCCGGCAGATCCCCTCCTCCGCCAGGATCTTCGCGGCGCGCAGGATCTTGGGGTGTTCCCCTTCCGGAAAGACGATGCGCTTCGGGTCGCGCCGCGCCTTCTGCAGGACCACGCTCATGACCTCGCTCGACCGCGACAGCATCGCCTCGAGCCGTCGCAGGTACGCCGCCATGTCCGTGATCGGGTGGCGCGCGACGCCCGAGCGCATCGCCGCGTCGGCGACGGCCGGAGCCACCCAGAGCAGCACGCGCGGGTCGAAGGGCTTCGGGATCAGGTACTCGCGGCCGAAGCGGAACGACTGTCCCCCGTAGGCCTTCGAGACCGAGTCGGGCACGTCCATCTTGGCCAGCGCCGCCAGGGCCTGCGACGCCGCGCGCTTCATGGCCTCGTTGATCTCCGTGGCCCGCACGTCGAGCGCGCCTCGGAAGATGAACGGGAAGCCGAGGACGTTGTTGACCTGGTTCGCGTAGTCGCTGCGCCCGGTCGCCATGACGACGTCCGGCCGCACCGCCCTCGCCTCTTCGGGCGTGATCTCGGGATCGGGGTTGGCGAGCGCGAAGACGATCGGGTCGCGCGCCATGTCCTTGAGCATCTCGCCCTTGACGATGCCCCCCGACGAGAGGCCGATGAAGGCGTCGGCGCCCGACAGCGCCTCCTGGAGCGTGCGCTCGGCGGTCTCCGCGGCGAACTCGGCCTTGTACGGATTCATGTCGGCCTGACGGCCGACGTAGATGACGCCCGACTTGTCGACCATCCGCAGGTTCTCGCGCCGCAGGCCGTACGAGAGGTAGAGCCGCGCGCACGCGGTTGCCGACGCGCCCGCGCCACAGAACACGACCTTGACGTTTTCGATCTTCTTGCCGACGACCTCGAGGGCGTTCAGGAACGCCGCAGCGGAAATGATGGCCGTGCCGTGCTGGTCGTCATGGAAGACCGGGATCTTCAGACGCTTCCTCAGCCGCTGCTCGATCTCGAAACACTCGGGCGACTTGATGTCCTCGAGGTTGATGCCCCCGAAGGTCGGCGCGATGCGCGCGACGGTCTCGACGAACTCGTCCACGCCCGTAGCGTCCACCTCGATGTCGAAGACGTCGATGTCGGCGAACCGCTTGAAGAGAACGCCCTTGCCCTCCATCACGGGCTTGGAGGCCAGGGGCCCGATGTTGCCGAGGCCGAGCACCGCGGTGCCGTTGGAAATGACGGCGACGAGGTTGCCCTTGGTCGTGTACTCGTAGACCTG
>DATMNJ010000287.1:0-8286 GCA_035569175.1 Thermoanaerobaculia bacterium
CGACGCTCGAGCGGCCGCAGCTCGGAGATCCGTCCACCGCGACCGCCGCCTTCGCCCGCGTGGACGAGCTGCTGCGGCTGCGGCGATTCGAAGAGGCCGCGGCCGAGGCGCGCGTGCTGCCGCCGTCGCGGGGCCGCGACCTGCGCCTCGCGCAGGCGGACTTTGCGCTCGGCCGCTTCTCGATCGCCGCGGTCGAGATCAAGCGGGCGCTGCCGGAGATTGGAACCGCCGAGGAGGGGCGCGTGCCGGAGAGCTGGCGGCGGTTCTACTACCCGATCGAGGTGGGCGACGTGCTCTCGACGCGTGCCAGGCAGTTCGACGTCGACGCGGCGCTGCTGCGCGGGCTCGTGCGGCAGGAGAGCGTTTTCGATGCCCGAGTCAGATCGCATGCCGGCGCCGTGGGCCTCATGCAGCTGATGCCCTCGACCGCCAGGAGCCTCTCGCGCTCGGTCCTCCACACGTCCTACCGCGGCGCGTTTCTGTACGACCCGGACATCAACGCGGCCCTCGGCGCGGCATACCTGAAGCGTCTGATCGCCCAGTTCGACGGCTCGACGATCCTGGCGCTCGCCGCCTACAACGGGGGCCCCTCGCGCATCGCCCGCATCGCCCGCGAGAATCCTCGTTTGGCCGAAGACGAGCTCTTCGAGTCCATCCCCATCTTCGAGACCCGCGACTACGTCCGCCGCGTCCTGCTCTACGCCGACTCCTACCGCGAGCTCTATCCCTGATTTTGGGGTCAGGTCTCTCAAAGTGTGACTTTCGTCAGCGTGGTGGCCTGGGAGAACTCACACTTTTCAAGACCTGACCCCGTGGCTCCGTCACCAGGAGCCGTGGGGGACGACGAGGACGGAGCAGCCGCACTGGCGCAGGACCTGACGTGTGACGCGCTCGCTGCCGGAGGAGGCGCCGACGACGACGAGGTCGTGAGGCTTGTCGCGCAGTTCGGCCAGGATGCCCTCGATCGGACCGTCGGCCTCGCGGACGGAGAACTCCCCGGCGACGCCGAGCTCGCGCAGCGTCGCGACCCCGCGCTCGAGGTGGGAGCGCACCAGCCGCAGAGGCGCGTGTCCCGGGCGCGTGACGTGGAGCAGCGTCACGGTGGCTCCGAGCCGGCGCGCGAGCCAGCCGCCCGCGCGGACGTCGGCTTTTCCCGGCTCGCCGACGGCCGTGCAGATGAGGATGCGCTCGGGCTTGCGCGGCCGGCCCCGCGCGAGCAGGAGCGGCGTCGCGATTCGCGGGGCGAGCTGTTCGCCGAGGCCCGGCGTCTGGCCGCGCCGGCGCCGGGACTCCACCTCGCCCGCGCCGACGACCACGAAATCGTAGGGTTTCTCGCGCTGTTCGGCGGCGATCTCGAGGACCGGATCGCCGCGGCGAACGCGCACGGCCTCGGCGTCGAGGCCGGCTTCGGCCGCCCGGGCCGTGAGCGCCTCGCGCAGCGCATCCTGACGCCGCGCATCCGGGGCCACGCCGAGCACCGTCGCCACGGCGTCGAGCGCATCGACGAGCGGCCGCGCGAGCTCGAGTGCCGGAGCAATGCCGTCGCCCTCGTCGCAGACGAGCAGGCGCGGAGTCGGCTGGCGCAGGATGTGCCACGCCTCGAGGACGACCCAGGGCTTGGCCGGCGGCGGCTCGGCGTGCGCGGGCACCGCGGCGTCGAGAATCACGCCCTCCTCTCCGAAGGCGGGAGGCGGCACGACCTGGCGCACTCCGGGCAGCGGCGGCAGGCGCACGCGGATCCGGCGCAACGCGCCCGAGAACGTCTGCTCGGCGACTTCGCCCTGCCCGAGCGACGCTGCGGCGGGCGGCGGCTGCCCGCCGGAGAGCACGACCTGCTCCGGCCGCACGAGCACGCGCACGCGGTCCCCCTCGTCGTGGGGGACGTCGGCGGGAATCGGCAGAGTCAACGGGCCGAGCTCGACGCCATCGTTGCGGCAACGCCCGACGAGGATCGTGCCGGCGCCGAGAAACGTCGCGACGTAGAGCGAACGCGGCCGCTCGTAGAGATGGTCGGGGGCCCCCACCTCGAGCAGACGCCCGCGGTCCACGACTCCGATCCGCCGCCCGAGCTCGAACGCCTCCTCCTGATCGTGCGTGACGAGGATCGTCGTGATTCCGAGCGAGCGCTGGATCTCCTTGAGGCTTTGCCTCAGCTGCGCGCGGATCTTGACGTCGAGCGCGCCGAAGGGCTCGTCGAGCAGCAGGACGCGCGGCTGGTAAGCGAGGGCGCGGGCGAGCGCGACGCGCTGCTGCTGGCCGCCCGAGATCTGGCTCTCGTACCGGCCGCCGAGCCCGCCGAGTCCGACCAGGTCGAGCAGCTCGTCGCGGCGGTTGGCGCGTTCGGCCTTCTTCACGCCACGGATACGGAGGCCGAACTCGATGTTCGCCGCCACGGTCATGTGGCGGAAGATCGAGTAGTTCTGGAAGACGAAGCCGACGCCGCGCTCCTGCGTGGGTACCCGCGTCACGTCCCGCCCGTCGAGCTTGATCGTCCCCTCGTCGGTCGGGACGAGCCCGGCGATCAGGCGCAGGATCGTGCTCTTGCCGCTGCCGGAGGAGCCGAGCAGGACGAAGAGCTCGCCCTTTTCGACCTCGAGGGTGACGCGGTCGACCGTCACCTGGTCGGCATGGCGCTTCGTGACGCCGTCGAGCGAGATGCTCACGTCAGCGCCCGTTCCGTGTCGTGTAGCGAAGCAGGAAGAAGAAGATGAGAAATGAGAGCGCCGCGAGCACCGCCGCAACCGCATTGGCGGCGGCGACGTTGCCGGCTTCGAACTGGGCGAAAATGTAGAGTGGCGCCGTCTGCGTCCGGAGCCGCAGGTTGCCCGAGACGAGGACGGTCGCGCCGAACTCGCCGAGCGAATGCGCGAAGGTCAGCAGCGCCCCCGTGAAGAGGCCGCCGCGCATCGCCGGCAGGATGACCCAGCGGAAGGCCTGCCAGCGGCTGGCGCCGATCGTGTAGGCCGCCTCCTCGTACGTGCCCTCGATCTCGTCGAGCACGGGTTTGACGGCTCCGAGCATGTACGGAAACGTCACGAAGAGGTGGGCGAGAAGGACGCCCGCGGGCGCGAACATGGGCTGGATGCCCAGAGGCTCGAGGAAGCGGCCGAGAAGTCCGATCGGCCCCCACAGCAGGAGCAACGAGGTCCCGACGACCACCGTCGGAATTGCGACCGGAAGGTTGACCAGGATCCCGAGCGGCCGTTCGCCGCGGAAGCGATAGCGCGACAGGACGTATGCCGTGTACGTCCCGAGGACGGCGTTGACGGCCGCCGTCGCGAAGGCGATGAGCAGGCTGAAGCGCAGCGCGAACTGCGCCTCGCGCGACGAGAGAACGCGGACGAAGTCGGCCGGGCCTCCCCGGAACGCAAAGACGAAGACCGCCGCCAGCGGCATCAGGATGAGCGGCAGGAGAACGAGCAGCACGATCCCCACCGGGACCGTGGCTCGGGTCTTCGGCGCAGCGGCCGCGGACACGGAGCTCATGGCGCCGCGATCTCCTTCATCACGCGGCCCTTCCAGACGCGATCCACGATGTCGCGGCGCGCCCGTTTCCAGCCCCCGAAGTCCGCGATGCGGAAGGGGGCTTCGATCGTTCCGAACGCCGGATTGGCGGCATCCAGTCCGGCGTTCGTGCTGCGAAAGCCGTACCGGACGAAGAGGCGCTGCGCCTCGTCGCTCCACAGGAAGGCCACGAACCGCTCGACGAGGGCACGCTCGTGCGGGCGGATGTTCCTGTCGATGACGACGAGCGTGTGCTCGGACAGGATCGTGCGCCGCGGGTACGCGATGTCGGCCGCGAGACGGCCCCGCCCGCGGTCATGGATCGCTTCCTGCTCGTACGTCACGAGTGCGTCGCCAAATCCGTTCTCGAACTGCGTGCGTGCGGCGCGCGCGGACGCGGCCTGGGCCACGACGTTTCGCCACACTCCCGCCAGGACGGCCTCTCCGGCCTTCTCTCCGCCCGGCGCGCCGCGCGCCCCGGACCCGTACTCGGCGACGAGCGCCCAATTCGCGCCGCCCGAGGTCAGCGGGTCCGGATGCACGATCCGGACGCCGGGCCTGGTCAGGTCCTCGAAATCGCGGATGCCGAGAGGATTCCCCGGCCGAACCAGGATGATGAACGGCGTCAGGTTGACGACGCCCGCGTTGGGCAGCCGCTTCCAGCTGTCGTGCGCAACGACGCCGGCGTCGGCCAGACGGTCGGCATCGCTCTCGAGCGAAAGCAGCGCGACCTGGGCCGGCACGCCCATGATGATCTGGTTGGTGACCGTGCCCGATCCGCCGAAGGAGCTCGCGAACTCGACCCGCCCGCCACCCTCGGAGGCCCAGCGTTTCTGGAAGGCCGGAAAGATCGCCTCCTGGCAGACGTCCGCGAGGATGCTGAAGCCGTAGAAGACGATCGTCGGCGGCGTCGCCTCGGCCCGGGAGAAGGGGAGCCACGGCCACGCCGCCCAGCCGAGCAGCGCCACGAGAAATAGCGCGGGCACGAGCCCGCGGCGTCGAGAGTGCGTCGGCTCCATGAGCTCCTTCCAGGGCGCCGAGGAGGATATCGCCTTAGACTCGCGCCATGGGGCAGGCCTCGGAATTCCGCGTCCGCACGGCGAGGGCGATCGAGCGGCTCGACATCACGAAAGAAGTCGCGCATGCCGCCGAGGCGCTCGGCGCCGCCGCGTCGGCCCTCGTCGTCTCGGTGCCGCACACGACCGCGGCCATCACGGTCGGGGAGGCCTGGGACCCGGACGTCACGGGCGATATCGAGAGGGCTCTCGCGGCCTGGGTTCCGAACGTGCGGTTCGACCACGGCGAGGGCAATTCCGCGGCGCACTTTCTCTCCGAGGCGATCGGCGTGTCGTGTGTCGTGCCCTGTGAAAAAGGTCGCCCTCTCCTTGGCCGCTGGCAGGGCATCTTTCTGATCGAGCTGGACGGGCCGCGTGAGCGCACCGTCCGGGTCACGCCGCTCGCCTGATTATCCTAAACATCTGTAGACAATATGTTTGCAAGGATCTGAAAACATAGGCTCCGATTCCGTCGTATATTTCGATGTAAGGCTAAATATCAAATGGTTCAGTCGGAGTCGATTTTCCGCGCCCTGGCCGATCCAAACCGCCGCCGGATTCTCGCCCTCCTGAAACGGGGGTCCCGGACCGCCGGCGAGATCGCCGAGGAGTTTCCGATCTCGATGGCCTCGCTGTCGCATCACTACGGCGTGCTGAAGGCGGCGGACCTGATCCGCTCCGAGCGGCGCGGCCAGCGCATCGTCTACTCGCTCAACACGACGGTCTTCGAGGATGCGGCGTCCGCGCTCGCCGACATCTTTCGCATCGAGAAGCCGGATGGAGGTGTCTCGTGAAGAGGATCTCGGACCTGCTCGGCCTCCTGCTCGTCGTCGCGTCTTTCGCTCTCGTCGGCCTGAAGTATCCGGGCCTGCCGGACCCGATGCCCTCGCACTGGAACGCCGCGGGACACGTGGACGGCTGGCTGCCGAAGTCCTGGGGCGCGTTCCTCCTTCCGATCGTGATGGCGGTGATCTGGTTGAGCTTCCTCGTGCTGCCGCGGATCTCGCCGCGCGGCTTCGAGATGGAACCGTTCCTGCGCGCGTGGGGGATTCTCAAGGTCACGATGCTCGCGCTGATGTTCTTCATCGGCATTCTCGTTCTCAATGCCGCCACGACCGGAGGCGAGCTCTCACCCAAGGCGATGTTCTTTTCGATCGGCGCTCTCTTCGTCGTGATCGGCAACCTGCTGGGGAAGGTGACCCGCAATTTCTTCGTGGGCATTCGCACGCCCTGGACGCTGGCGAACGAAGAGGTCTGGTACCGAACGCACCGGCTCGGGGGCAAGCTCTTCGTCGTGGCCGGGCTCTTCGTCGCGGCGATGGCGCTGCTGGGGTCGAGCCTGTGGCCGATCTTCGTCTCGATCGCGCTCGCGGGGCTCATCCCGATCGTGTATTCCTACGTCATCTACCGCCGGCTCGAAGGGATGCCCGGAGGCGCGCGGCCGGTCACGTAGGTTGGCGGCCCGAACCTAGGACCGCGTCGGGAACAGTTCTTTCTCCTCGCGCGCCGTGTGGGCGTCCCAGCGGCGCGCGAGGTTGGGAGCCAGGCGGCGGGCGCCCTCGAGGTCGCGCTCTTCGTCCAGAAGGCGGCGGATCATCGCGGAGAGCTCACGCACCTGCACGTGCTCGAGCCGCAGCTCCCGGTGAAGACGCGCCGTGTCCGTCTCCGCGTCGGCCGGCGCGAGCCCGTGGCCCGTCGGCAACTGCAGGAGATCCTCTTCCTCGAGGGCCGTGTGCCGGACGAGGGCGTCGTCGAAGGCGGCGATCGCGTCGCGAGCGCCCGCGACGTCCAACCGGGCAGCGGCGCCGAGAAAGAGTCCGAACAGCCCGTCGAGCGCGCGATGCTCGCGCATGAGAAGCGAACACTCCACGCCGCGCATGCTACCCCGCGCGAAAAAGAGGAGGAGAATGTCGAGGATGAGAATCCCGCGCGCTCCGGCTCTCTTCGCGGCCGCCCTGGCCCTGCTCGCGGGCGCCTGCTCCCGGGGCGGCGACCCCGTCCGCGCGACGGTCGACGCCACGGTGAAGGCGGCCAACGCGCGGGACACGGAAGAGCTCTTCTCGAGGGTCGCGCCGAACTTCCAGGCGGCGGACGGGTCGGGCGTTGCCGACGCCAGGGCCGCCGTCGACCGGTACTTCGCGGCGTACGAGATCCTGGGCGTGACCATTCGCGACGTTCGCATCGAGCGCGGCGAGGGGGCCGCGCGGGTGCGCCTGCGCGCCGAGATGTCCGGGCAACCGCGCAAGATCGCCGGCCTCGACGGTCTCGTCCCGTCGTCCGCGGCCTACGACTTCGACCTGCGCCTGACCGAGGAGGGCGGAAAGTGGAAGATCGCCTGGGCGCAGTGGAATCCGGCGAGCTCCCCGGCCCCGTAAACATGAGGGATTCGTCGAGCCGGGAATTGCCGGCGCCCCAGAATGTTGATTTCGGTCCGAGGAAACACATGAAACCCACGATTCGGTTTGCAAGCGTGGCGGGCCTGCTTCTCGCCGTCGTCGGCCTGGCCAGGGCGCAGACGCCCGCGAGGCCTCCGGCCGCAAAGCCAAAGACGACCGCGACCGCGACCTTCGCGGGCGGCTGCTTCTGGTGCATGGAAGCGGAGTTCGAAGGGGTGCCGGGGGTGATCTCGGCCGTCTCGGGGTACACCGGCGGCACGAAGAAAAACCCGACTTACGAGGAGGTCTCCGCGGGCGGCACCGGCCATTTCGAATCGGTCGAGGTCACGTTCGATCCGGCGAAGGTTTCCTACGAGAAGCTCGTCGAAATCTACTGGGAGAACATCGACCCGCTCACGCCGTACGGCCAGTTCTGCGACAACGGCGAGCAATACCGCAGCGCGATCTTTTTCCATGACGAGGCGCAGCGCAAGATCGCGGAGGAGTCGAAGGCGAAGGTCGCCGAGCGCCTCAAGGGGAAGGTCGTCACCCTGATCCTCCCCGCCTCGGTGTTCTACCCGGCCGAGGAGTACCACCAGGGCTACGCGAAGAAGAACCCGTTTCGCTACGGGCTCTACCGCAAGGGCTGCGGCCGCGACGAGCTGCTCGAGCAGATCTGGGGAATCAAGCCCACGTCCGGAAACAAGGAGAAGCCATGATCGCGCTCGTCCTCTTCTTCACGTTCGCGTTCGCCGGCGCGCCGCCAGCCCCGACGCCGACGCCCGCCGCGAAGACCTGGAGCGCCGCCGGCTGGGTCAAGCCTTCCGACGCCGAGCTCCAGCGCAAGCTTTCGCCGGTCCAGTACCAGGTCACCCAGCACTCGGGGACCGAGCCCGCGTTCACGGGCGAATACGCCCACACGACGAAGCCCGGAATCTACGTGGACGTCGTGTCCGGCGAGCCGCTCTTCTGCTCGCTCGAGAAGTACGACTCGGGCACCGGCTGGCCGAGCTTCTGGAAGCCCCTCGAGTCGGCCAACATCAAGGAAAAGGACGGCAGCCTGTTCTTCGGCAACGAGGTTCGATCCACCCACGCCGACTCGCACCTCGGGCACGTGTTCAAGGACGGCCCGCCCCCGACCGGTCTGCGCTACTGCATCAACTCCGCGGCGATCCGTTTCGTCCCCGTCGAGCGCATGGAGATCGAGGGCTACGGCAAGTACCTGGTGCTCTTCCAGCCGGGAAAGAAGTAGCGCCGGCTCCGCCTTTGGTTGACACCTCAAGGCGGTCTCCGCTACGCTTCGCGGTCCGCTCTTTTCCTCAGTAGCTCAACGGTAGAGCATCCGGCTGTTA
>DATMNJ010000288.1:0-7054 GCA_035569175.1 Thermoanaerobaculia bacterium
GGTTCGTGCTGTTCGTCCTCGGGGTCGTCGGCTATGCCCTCGGGGGCTCGCTGTTCCTGGCGGGCCTCTTCAAACTCGTTTCGCCGAGTCAGATTGGCGCGTGGGTCGGCCCCCATACCGTTTTCGACATCGGCGCCCACACCGATCCGGCAGCGCGCGACGTCCTCGGATGGTGGCTGGTCCCGATTGGTCTGTTCGGCGGAGCCGGCATCTTCGTCGCGACCACGCGCGCTCTCCGGTGGACCCTCCGTTTCGCGAAGAGTCAGCGGCCGACCCGACCCTGAGCCGGGCCACGGCCGACGCCGCGGCGGCGCGAGGCCGAGGAGCGTCCGCGGCGGCGTCTCGACCGGCCGCACTTTTCCTCTTGACATGCGGCCCTTTGTGGATAAATATTCTCATCTGTGAATGATAATTCTGGCTCCGCGATGCGCCGCCGGGAGGCGATCCGGCAGCTGATCCAGGAGCGCCCGGTCCGGTCCCAGAAGGAGCTCGAGCGGCTGCTGCGGTCGCGCGGCGTCGCGGCGGCTCAGCCGACGCTCTCGCGCGACATCCGGGAGCTGGGGCTCGTGAAGGGCGCCGCGGGATACGCCGCACCGGCCCCCGTCCCGGAGACAGCCCCGGTCGCGGCCGCGGCGTCCATCGCCCACCGCCGCCTCGAGAACGCCGATCGGCTCGTCTACGACTTCGTGCTCTCGGTCGAGATCGCCGGGACCCTCGTCGTCCTGAGGACTCCCCCGGCGGACGCCCAGCCGGTCGCGCTGGCGATCGACGGCGCGACGCTGGAAGGCGTCGTCGGGACGATCGCCGGAGACGACACGATCTTCCTCGCGAGCCGCTCGGCCGCGGACGCCGCAGCCCTCGCACGCCGCTTCCGTCAGGCAATCGGCGCCCGCACCGGCGCCGGTCCCGCTCGCTTTTCGCAGCGCCGCCGCCCGTCCGCGCGGGCGCGCCGCGCCTAGGCCCGGCGCACCGACCGCCGAGATGCCGTCGTCCTGTCCCAACGTTTCCGTCGTGGGGGCCACCGGTTATGCCGGCTGCGAGCTCGTCGCGCTGCTCGCGCGCCATCCCGGGGTGCGGCTCGGGGACCTGTTCTCGGGCTCCGGGGCAAGCGCCGTCGCGTTCGGCGCGCTCCACCGGAGTCTGCACGGCCGCTCCGGCCCCCGCGTGCAGCCCCTCGACGTGGACGCGCTGCTCGAGGGAGAACCGGACGTCGTCTTTCTCGCGACGCCCAACGAAACGTCCGCCGAGCTCGTGCCGCTGCTGCTCGACTGGGCGCCGCACCTGCGCATCGTGGATCTGTCGGGAGCCTTTCGCCTGGCCTGCGCCAGCGACTACCCGGCTTGGTACGGCTTCCCGCACCCGAGGCCGGCATTACTCGACGAAGCGGTCTACGGCCTGACCGAGTGGAGCGGCGACGCGCTCGCGGCCGCCCGGCTGGTCGCCAATCCCGGCTGCTATCCCACCTCCGTTCTGCTCGCCCTGAAGCCCATCCTGCCCCTGCTCGATCCGGATGCGGCCGTCGTCTGCGATTGCAAGAGCGGCGTCTCGGGCGCCGGGAAGAAGACGGACCTCGCGTTTTCGTTCGCCGAGCTCTCGACGAACTTCAAGGCCTACGGCGCGGGCACGCACCGCCACGAGCCGGAGATGCGCGAGCAGCTCGGCCTCGAAGAGAGCGCTCCCTTCGTCTTCGTGCCGCACCTGCTGCCCGCCGTCCGGGGAATCCTGTCGACCATCCACGTCGCCTTCCCGCGGCCCGTCGCGGCCGAGGAGCTCGCGGCCGCCTATGCCGCGGCCTACGACGGGCGCGGCTTCGTCGACGTGTATCCGGCCGGCGCGCTGCCCGACCTGAACGCCGTCGTGGGCACGCCCCGGGCGGCGATCGGGTTTTCGCTCCTGTCGGGAGGGCGCCGCGCGGTCGTCGTCTCGGTGATCGACAACCTCCTCAAGGGCGCGGCGTCGCAGGCGGTGCAGAACTTCAATCTCATGTTCGGCCTCGGCGAAGGGGTCGGCCTCTCGTGAGGGCCGACGCGCCCGCCGTCGTGAAGCTCGGGGGCAGCCTCCTCGAGAACGACGCCGCGCGGGCGGCGGTCGTCTGGGCGATCGCCCGGCGGTGGCGCGCCGGGGAGCGCATCGTTCTCGTCCACGGGGGCGGCAAGCGCATCGACGCGGAGCTCGCGGCCCGCGGCATCCCGAGGCGGATCCACGAGGGGCTGCGGGTGACCGACGGGCCGACCCTCGCGGTCGTCGTCGCCGTGCTCTCGGGTCCCGTGAACGCCGGCCTCGTGCGGGAGCTCACCGCGTGCGGCGCCGATGCGGTCGGCCTTTGCGCCGCCGACGGCGACCTCCGCGCCGAGAGGCATCCTCCCGTCGGCGGCGTGGATCTCGGCTGCGTCGGCGTCGTGTCCGCCGTCGATCCTGGCCGGCTCGAGACGCTGCTCGCGGCCGGGCGGCTTCCGGTCGTGGCGCCCCTCGCCTCGGGGCCGGGCGGCGGCCGGCTGAACGTGAATGCGGACGCCGCCGCCGCGGCCATTGCGGCCGCCGTCGGAGCGCATCGCCTCCTCTTCCTGACCGACGTCGAGGGCGTGGCCGACGAGGCGGGCCGGCTCCGATCGCGCCTGGACCCTCCGGAGGCACTCCGGCTCCTGGACGGGACGGCCATCTCGGGAGGCATGCGCCCCAAGCTCGCCGCCTGCCTGGCGGCAGCCCGCGCGGGCGTCCGCGAGGTGATCATCGCGGGGCCCGGGCGGCGCGAAGCCGCACTGGCCGGAGGTCCCGGAGGAACCGCTCTTGTCACGGCTTGAAGCGCCCTCCGCCGTCGAGACGCGAGACCGCGAACACGTGGCCGCGACGTACGCCCGCGCGCCGTTCCATCCGCGGCTCGGGCGCGGAGCGCGCCTGGTGGACGCGGAGGGAAAGGCGTACTGGGACCTGCTCGCGGGGATCGCGGTCAATGCCCTCGGGTACCGCCACCCGCGCCTGATCAAGGCGCTGCGCAGCGAGGCCGGGAACGTCTGGCACGTGTCGAACCTCTACTATCACCCGGCGCCCGGCCAGCTGGCCGAGCGCCTGACGAAAGCCTCGGGCCTCTCGCGCGTTTTCTTCTGCAACAGCGGGACGGAGGCAAACGAAGCGGCCCTCAAGTTCGCGCGGCTCAAGAATCCGGGCCGCATGGAGGTCGTCGCGCTCGAGGAGAGCTTCCATGGCCGGACCCTCGGCGCGCTCTCGGTGACCGGACACGCCGCCTACCGCACACCGTTCGAGCCCCTGCTGCAAGGGTCGCGGTTCGTGCCCCCCAACGACGCGGGCGCCCTGCGCGCCGCGGTCTCCGAGCGCACGTCGGCGATCATTCTCGAGCCGGTTCTGGGCGAAGGCGGGGTCGTTCCCCTCTCGGCCGAGTACCTCCGGACCGCGCGGGCCCTCGCCGACGCCTCGGGCGCCGTGCTCATCTTCGACGAGGTGCAGTGCGGCCTGGGACGGACGGGCACCCTGTTCGCCTTCGAGCCCACCGGCGTGGCGCCCGACATCGTCACGCTCGCCAAGCCCCTCGGCGGCGGCCTGCCCCTCGGCGCCACGCTGCTCGGCCCGGCCTTCGACGGCCGGATCCGTCCGGGCCAACACGGCTCGACCTTCGGAGGCAATCCCATCGCGTGCCGCCTCGGGCTCGCGCTCCTCGACGAGATCGAGGAGAGGGGCCTCCTCGACCGCATCGCGCGGACGGGACTGTGGTTCGCCGCCGAGCTGGCGAGGCGCCGGCGGCGCATTCCCGCGATCCTCGACGTGCGCGGCCGCGGCCTGATGTGGGGCATCGAGCTCGACCGCGAGGCCGGTCCGGTCGCCCGCAGGCTGCTCGAGGAGGGTTTCGTCGTTGGCACCGCGCGGCAGACCACCCTCCGGCTCCTGCCCCCCTACGTGATCCCACGGGCGGCGCTGGCCGCCTTTCTCGAAACCCTCGATCGCGTTTTGAAGGAGCCGCGCCCCGCATGAAGACCATCCGCCGCGTCGCCCTCGCCTACTCGGGGGGGCTCGATACCTCGATCATCATTCCCTGGCTTCGCGAGACCTACGGCTGCGAGGTCGTGGCCGTCGCGGCCGACGTCGGGCAGGCCGAGGAGACCTCGGGCCTCGCGGAGAAGGCGCGCCGCACGGGCGCCGCCGACTTTCACCTGCTCGACCTCCGGGAGGAGTTCGCGCGCGACTACCTCTTTCCCGTCCTGCGGTCGGGAGCGATCTACGAGCGGGAGTACCTGCTGGGAACCGCCTCGGCACGGCCGCTCATTGCAAAGAAACAGGTCGAGATCGCGCTCGAGACCGGGTGCGACGCTCTGGCTCACGGCTGCACGGGCAAGGGCAACGACCAGGTCCGGTTCGAGCTCGCCTACCAGGCCCTCGCTCCGGAGCTCGCCGTCATCGCTCCCTGGCGCGAGTGGGACATCACCTCGCGCGAAGACGCGATCGACTTCGCGGCCGCCCGCGGGATCCCGGTCGCCGCCACCCGGAAGGACCCGTACTCGCGGGACCGCAACCTGTGGCACCTCTCCCACGAAGGCGGGCGGCTCGAGGATCCGGCCTGGGAACCGGAGCCCTCCCTCTTCCAATTGACGGTCGCGCCGGAGGACGCGCCGGCCGAACCGGAACGGGTGACCGTCTCGTTCGCGTCGGGCGTTCCCGTGGCGGTCGACGGCGACCGGCTGTCTCCCGCGGACCTGGTGGCCCGCCTGAACGCGATCGGCGGCCGCCACGGCGTCGGGCGCGCCGACATCGTCGAGAACCGCCTGGTGGGCATGAAGTCGCGCGGCGTCTACGAGACCCCCGGCGGGACCCTCCTCGTCGCGGCCCTGCGGGCGCTCGAGTCCCTGACGCTCGACCGCGACACCGCGCATGAGAAGGAGCGTCTCGCCCTGCGCTACGCGGAGCTCGTGTACTTCGGGCAATGGTTCACGTCGCTGCGCGAGGGCCTCGACGCGTTCTTCGAGAGCGTCATGGAGCCCGTCACCGGCAGCGTCACCCTCAAGCTCTACCGCGGTTCGGCCGCGGTGTGCGGCCGCAGCTCCCCGAACTCGCTCTACGACCGCAACCTCGCGTCCTTCGACATGTCGGGCTACACGCCGCAGGACTCGGCCGGGTTCATCCGCCTCTTCGGCCTCCAGAACCGGGGCCGCAAACGCCTCGCTCCGAGGAGGGTCGAGCGCGGCCCGCGGATCCTGGCGGGAAACCGTTGACGGCGCGGCGCAACCTCTGGGGCGGCGGATTCGTAGAACCGGTCTCGAAGCGGCTGGCCCGGCTCAACGATTCCCTCGCCTTCGACCGCGCGCTCCTCGCGGAGGACGTCGAGGGATCCGTCGCCTGGGCGCAGGCCCTCGGGCGGGCCCGCGTTCTTTCCGCTTCGCAGGCAAGGAAGATCGTCGCGGGTCTGCGCCGGATCGCGAAGAGGGCCCCTCCGAGCGCAGGGCACGAGGACGTCCACTCCTACGTCGAGGCCGAGCTCGGCCGCCGCATCGGCCTCCTCGCGGGCAGGCTCCACACGGGCCGTTCCCGCAATGACCAGGTGGCGGTGGACCTGCGCCTCTGGGTCAAGCGCGCGCTGGCCGAAGCCCGCCGGGGTGTGCTCGACATCTCCTCGGCCCTGGCGCGGCGAGCGCGCGAAGAGGCGGCGACACCGATGCCGGGCTACACGCACGGGCGCCGCGCCGAGCCGGTGACCTTCGGCCACTGGTGCCTCGCCTACGTCGAGATGTTGCTGCGCGACGTCTCGCGCCTCGATGAGGCGCTCGCCCGGGCGGACGAGTGCCCGCTCGGCTCGGGAGCGCTGGCGGGTACGCCGCTGCCGATCGATCGCGGGGCCCTCGCCCGTCGCCTCGGCTTCGCGCGGCCGACGGCCAACTCGCTCGACGCCGTGTCCGATCGGGACGCCGCGGCCGATTACCTCTATGCCGGCGCGATGCTCTTGTCCCACCTCTCGCGCTTCTCCGAAGACGTGATCGCGTTCTCGTCCGACGAGCACGGATTTCTCGCCTTGCCCGATCGGCTCACGACGGGCTCCTCGCGAATGCCCCAGAAGAAGAACCCGGATCTGCTCGAGCTCGTCCGCGGCCACGCGGCACGGGCCGCCGGGGACCTGGCCGGCTTCCTCGCGCTGCTCAAGGGACTCCCGCTGGCGTATGCCAAGGACCTCCAGCTCGACAAGGAGCCGGTCTTTCGCCTGCGGGAAACGCTCGCGGCGGTGCTGCCGGCGGTGGCCGAGCTGGCCGCCGCGCTGCGCCTCGATCGTGCACGGATGGCGGCGGCGGCGGCGGACCAGAGGCTCCTGGCGGCAGATCTTGCCGACGCGCTGGCCGAGCGGGGCGTGCCGTTTCGCGAGGCCCATGCGATGGTCGGGCGCCGCCTCGCGCGGGCCCGCGCGCTCGGAAAGACGCTCGACGCGCTCCCGCCCTCCGATGGTGTCGGAGCGCGCGATCTCGAGGCGCTCGACGTGCCGCGGGCTCTCGCCCGGCGCGATGCCCTCGGCGGGACTTCCCCGCGCCGGGTCGCGCGCGCGGCGCAGAGCGCCGTCCGGAGGATCGCCGCGGTCCGGAGGCGCGGGTGAGGCTTCCGAAGGGATTCCTGGCCGCGGGCGTACGCTCCGGAGTCCGCAAGAGCCGGCCGGACCTGGCTCTTATCGTGGCGGAAAACGGCGCAACGGCCGCGGCCCTCTTCACACGCAACCGGTTCCCGGCCGCGCCGGTCGTCCTGTCGCGCGCCGGCCTGCGCCGCAGCGGCGGGCGCGTCCGCGCCGCCGTGATCAATGCGGGCTGCGCCAACGCCATCACCGGGCGCGCCGGAATGGACGCGGCACGGCGCGTGCGCGGGAGGGCGGCGGAGCTTCTCGGGTGCCGTCCGGACGAAATCTTCGCCGCCTCCACGGGGGTCATCGGCGTCCTGCTGCCCGACGCGCGGATCCGGGCCGCGCTCCCGGCGGCGGTCGCGCGCCTCTCGGCGGGCGGCCTCGACGCGGCCTCCCACGCCATCCTCACGACGGACGTGGGGCCCAAGGTCGCCGCGGCAACCTTTCGCTGCG
>DATMNJ010000289.1:0-7176 GCA_035569175.1 Thermoanaerobaculia bacterium
ACGTTTTCCTTGCGAAACGTCCGGGAGCACATCGTGCAGTAGTCCGTCGGATCGCCGTACCGACGGCAGCGGTTGCAGAAGGCGCGGCCGCAGCGGTCGCAGACGGCGGCCACGCCCCGGCGCCGCGAGCGGGCGAAGAGGATTCCGAAGCCGAGCACGGCGAGCGGCGCCAGGGTCCACGGCGAGAACAGCGCCCGCCACGGGCGTGCCGCGGTACCGTGCCCCGGCAGGCGCCGGCTCTTGGGCTGCGCATTCCACTCGGCGATCCGGGCACGGGCGCGCGCGACCGAATAGTCCGCCGGCACGACGCGAGCGAGCGTGGGCGTGCTCGCCCACCTCGTCACCCGCGAGGCGGAGACCGCCCGAGCCGCCGCGATCGCCTGGGCCTGTCCGTCGTAGTCGTAGGCTTCGCCGCGGGCGAGTGACAGGTTGTAGAGCGCGTCGGCGGCCCCGGGATTGCGCCGCGCGGCCTCGATGTAGTCGCGGATCGCCTCGCCGTAGTCCCCCTCGGTGAAGTGCACGTTGCCGCGGTTCAGAAGCGGACGGTAGTCGCCGGGGTCCGCGGCCATGGCTCGCCCGTAGTCCGTCTGCGCTCTCTCGAGATCGCCGGCGCGCTCGGCATACGTCCCGAGCAGGAACCAGACGTCGGCGTCTTCCGGAAACACGGCCGAGGCCTGGCGCAGGCCGTCCTCGGCGCTGGCGTCCTCGCGACGCTCCTCGAGATCGATGGCCGCCACGAAGAGCGGCGACCGCTGACGGATGTTCTCCTCGGTGATCCAGGCGCAGAGGGGCGCCACGGCAGCGAGCGCGACGAAGAGCATTCCCAGGACCCGGCGCTCGCGCCCGTCCGCGTAGGCCCACACCAGCGCGCCCCAGTACAGGACCAGCCAGATCGGACCGAAGCCGATCAATAGCGGCAGCGCGGCGATCATGATCCCGAGGGGCACGACGCCGCTGCGGCCGAAGGATCGGAACGCCGTCTCGCGCAGGTCGTGCGCCGCCCGCCGGCCGTGCCGCAGGACGAGCGCGAGGATCACCCCGACGAGGGTCGCGGCCGCAGCGGCCGCCGTCCAGATGCCGAAGGAAGAGGCGATCGCGACGCGCGACTCGTGCGCCACCAGGAGGGCCGACACCGATTCGGGAAGGGCCCGCAGGGCCTCGCCCAGCTTCCCGTGGCGCGCCAGAAAGGACAGCCGCGCGTAAATGGCGTCCGGATTGGCGTCGTCGAGCCGCAGGGCCGCCGCATAGGCGCGCTCGGCCCGGTCCGGCTGCTTCTGGGCCTCGGCCCGGCGGCCGAGGAAAACGGCCGTGCGCGAAAAATCGGCGAGCCGCCGGACGCCGACCTTCCGGCCGGCCCGGACCATGGCCTCGAGCGCCTTGTCCGCGCCCGCGACGTCGTTCTCGGAGAACGCAGAGAGGAAGTCGAACCAGTGTGCGCGGTAGAGGCCGCGCGTGACGGGCGGCGGGAGCGGCGACAGGGAATCCTGGGCCCGCGCGGATCCAGCGAGGAGGAAGAGCGCGACCAAAAGGACGGGTGCGGAAAGCAGGAGGCAGGCGAGATTGCGGGTTCGCCTGCCGGTCGATCGCCAATCCATGACTGGCCGCTAGCCGCCCGGGCGCGGCGGCTCCCCGCCCGGCGGCCGCACGGCTTCCACGTAGGCCAATCGCAGCTCGTAGAGCGCTCGGGAGAGCAGGTCCGTCTCCTCGAAGTTGAGATTGCCGCGGCCCTTCTGCTCGAGCACTGCCAGCCACTCGATCATCTGCTGGGCGGCCGCGGTGTCGCGGCGCGCGAGGCTCTTGCCCGTCATGGGGTCGATGCCGAGGGCATGGTAGACGTTGGTCGCGAGGAAGCTCACGAGCGTGACGAACGCTTGCGAGGTCGGCCGTTCGGAGGCGCCCGCCGCCGACTCGGGCGGCGCCGCGGCCGTACCGGCGGTCGGCGGCGCGGCGGGAGGCGGGGCAGCCGGCGGGGCCTTCGGAGCCTCCGCCGCCTCTTCCGCCTCGAAGCCCGGCCTCAGCTCCCCGTCGGCGGTGAACATTCTGCGATCGACGACGCGGATTGGCTTGTCCTCTTCGCTCACGAATTCATCCCGGGAATGGAGGAATCTTAACAGGAGCGGGGCGCCCGCCCCGGGCGCGCGAGTATCATCCGCCTCGTGTCCGAGGCCCTCGATCGCCTGGCCGTCCTCGTTGCCCGCCTACGGCGGGACTGCCCGTGGGACCGGGAGCAGTCCTTCGAGACCCTGAAAACGTACCTCCTCGAAGAGACCTACGAAACCCTCCATGCGCTCGACGACGGCGCCCCGGGGCCCCTGCGGGACGAGCTCGGGGACCTGCTCTTTCAGGTCTTCTTTCTGGCGCGGCTGGCGGAGGAGCGCGGATGGTTCGGCATCGATGCCGTGGCCGAGGGCATCACCGCCAAGATGACGGAGCGCCATCCCCACGTTTTCGGGCAGGCGAAGGCCGACACCGCCGAAGAGGTCAAGACGGCGTGGGAGAAGCGCAAGCGCCGGCAGCCCAACGCCACCGCGGACCCGCTCGGAAGCCTCCCGACCGCCCTTCCGGCCCTCGCGACGGCCTACCGCCAGACGCTGCGCGCCGGAGACCTCGGCTTCGACTGGGAGCGCGACGCCGACGTGGTGGCGAAAATCGAGGAAGAGGTCGCCGAGTGGGGCGAAGTCGCTGCGGCTGGCGACCACGGCGCCGAAACGCGGGAGATCGGCGACATCTTGCTCTCGGTGGTCAACCTCGCGCGCCGGCGCAAGATCGACCCGGAGGCGGCGCTGCGACTGGCCAACCAGCGGTTCCGCGATCGCTTCGCCGGCGTCGCCCGCCGCGCGCGAGAGAGCGGCCGCGACGTTTCGGAGGTGCCGATGAAGGAGCTGGACGCGTTCTGGGAGGAAGCGAAGAAGGAGTGACGCCGCGGTTCGCGATCCCCGCTATTTCACCATCTCGCTGACCGGAACAAGCTTCACGCCGCGCTCGGCCAGCCCCGGCAGCTCCTTCTCGAGCACGAACAGCGTCACGGGATACGGGTGCCCGATCGCGACGGCATCGCCGTCCTGCCTGGCGCGGCGCACGAGCTCGTCGAGCTGGGTGCGGATCCCGGTTTCGGTCGCCACGTCGTCGAGAAACACGCGGCGCGACGTGGCCCGTACGGACGCGGCCTCAGCGGTCTTCTCCGCAACCGTGGCGTCGGTCGTGCGGCTATCGAGAAAGAAGAGGCCGCGTCGGGACAGCACGCGCACGACCGCCCGCATGACGCGCGCGTCCGCGGTCGCCGCGGACCCCATGTGATTGTTCACGCCGATCGCACCCGGAACGGTGGCGAGATCCTCCTCGAGCAGGCGCTCGATCTCGGCGTCGGACTGCGAGCGCAGCACGAGCCCCGGTCCCGGCCGGACTTTCGGATAGCCCTCCGGCTCCATCGGCAGGTGGAGGAGAACCTCCTTGCCGCCCTGAGAGAGCGCCTCGGCGGAGGCGGCGCTCCAGCGCAGGTCCGGCAGCACCGCTCCGGCGACCGGCTGTCTCCAGCCCGCGATCCGCCGGGCGGGCGCGAGCTCGTTGCCGAGATCGTCGATGACGATCGCGACCCGTGGAAGGCCCGGAGGCGCGGGCGGCTTCGTCTTCTCCAGCGGCGGACTCGCCGGACGCGCCGTCGGCGCCGACGAGGGACGGGGGCGCGGCGACACCGTGCGCGAGGCGGCGCGGGGAGTGGGCGCCGCGAAGCCCCGGCCGCCGGGCGGGCGCGTCTTGACGTACAGCGCGACCGCTAGAGCCAGAGAAAGGAGGGCGAAGAAGACCGTCGCCGGGGAGATGCGGCGACCGCGGCGTTTCAATGGGCTCGAGTCGGAGACCCGGCTACGCGGCCTTGCGCGCCGCGGCGGCTGCGGGGTCCGCGCGGACGATTTCCAGCCCGCGCTCGAGGATCAGGTCCCGGCTTCCCGTCTCGCCCGGGACCACCAGGACGCGCTCGTCGGGAACCAGGCCCTTGCCGCCGAGCACCTGGCCCGACGGAGAGACGTAGCGGCCCACCGTCATGAAGAGGCTGCCGCCTTCCTCGGTCGGCACGTTGCGCTGCACGATGGCCATGCCCACCGTCGTCTCCCCGACCGTCTTCGACCCGGAGCGGTCGTGGAGAGCCGCGGCGAAGACCTCGGCGGCACCCGCGGTGGAATCGTCCACGAGGAGCACGACCTTGCCCTTCCACACGGGCTCACCCGTGGCCTCGAGGGGTTTCTCCGCGGCCTTGCGCGAAACCACCGTCGCGATCGGACCCTTCGCCACGAAGAGCGAAGCGACCGGGGCCGCGTCGGGAACGGCACCGCCCGCGGAGCCGCGCAGGTCCACGACGACCTTGTCGATCGAGCGTCGCGAAGCCTCGTCGAGCTCCTTGCGGACGGCCGCCGCGGCGGCGGGCGTAAACGTCGGGATCGTGATGATGGCGACGTCGCGCTCCCACTTCGTGCTCGGCGCGGGCGGCTCGAAGCGGCCGCGCGGAGCCGAGATCGTCAGTTTCTTCTCGTCCCCGCCCCGGAAGACGGAGAGCTCGCACGAGGACCCCTCGGGGCCTTCGAGCGCGGCCTTGATCTTCCACATCGGCGCGTTGCGCATGGGCTTGCCGTCGATCGTGTCGATCAAGTCGCCGCCCTTGACGCCGGCCTTTTCCGCGGGTGATCCCGGAAGGGGCGCAACGACGTACGGGTATCCCCCGCGCCGCGCGAAGAGGATGCCCGGGCTCGCGGCGCCGGCCGACAGCTGCGCCTTGTAGGCGGCCATCGAGGAGGCCGGGACGTAGTAGGAGAAGGGGTCGAGCGCGTCCGACATGCCGTCGTAGGCGCCCTCGAGCAGGGTCTTCGTATCGGTCGGCTCGACGTAGTTGGAACGCGTCAGCGAGAAGACCTCCGAAAAGATCGAAAGCGCCTGGGTCGCCGGGTCGCGGCCCGAGCCTTCGGGACCGGTCACGGCCCGCAGGGAAGCCAATGCGCACAGCGAGACGACCACGAAAAGGACGCGGGAACGGTTGGATTTCATCGTCTTCATGCTAACAGAGCCAACCAACAGACCATGGGCCCAATTCCTTCCGGGCTACCGCCGAAAAACACCACCCCGGCGCCTAAAGGGATCCTCGGGTCTTCGGCCCTCAGGATGACTGTGGAAGGGTTGGCTCGTCCAGCGGCAACGTAACAATGGTTCGCGTCGCGAATAGTCTCCCGACCGAAGGGAGGGAGGAGGCTCGCGACGCTACCGCAGCCAGGCCACCGGATCCATGGCCTTCTGCCGGTCCCGGACCTCGAAGTAGACGCCCGCCTCGTCCCGGCCGGGACCGTAACCGGCCAGGCCGATTTCCGTGCCGACCGGCACGGGGACGCCGGCCTTGACCGAGACGGCCTGCAGCCACGCGTACAGGGTCAACATCCCGTCGCCATGGTCGAGGATGACGAGGTTTCCGTACTCGGCCAGCCACTGCGCGTAGATCGTCTTGCCGGCGTACACCGCGCGGACGGGCGTGCCGAGGGGCACCGCCAGCCCGACGCCGTTGGAAACGGTCCATGTGTCGAACTTGGGATGGCGGTGCCGGCCGAACGTCTCGACGATCGTTCCCCGGACGGGCCAGTCGAGCACGCCCTTCCACGGGCGGATCCCTCCGGAAGGCCCCACGGGCTCCTCGGATTCGGACTGGCGCGCCAGCGTGGCGAGCAGGCGCTCGAGCCGCTCCGCCTTGTCGGTCAGGGCCGAGACCTCGCGGCGGCGCGAGGCCGCGGCGTTCTGTTCGTGCGAGAGAAGCGTCTCGCGCTCGGTCTTCAGCGACGCGATCCGCGTCTCTTCCTGGCGGCTCCGGGCGTACAGCCGGTCGATCTCGGCCTTGAGCGCCTGCTCGCGGGCCAGGTTCTCCTGCAGCCGCGTCTCGGCGAACCGGTACTGGCCGAGCAGCCGGCCGTCGCGGCGGGCGAGGCTGTCGAGGCGCTCGATCGAGTCGAGAAACGCCGGCAGGTCCCGGGCCTCGAGGAGAACGCGAAAGTAACCGAAGCGGCCGAAACGCTGCAGGACGCGGGCGCGTGCGACGAGCAGGCGCCGATACTGGACGGCCGCGGCGGACGCCTCGGCGCCCTGGCGCGTGACGTCGGCCAGCCGGTGTCCGAATTCCTCGCGGGTGGCGGCGACGAGCTCGCCCTCGCGCGTCGCGATCTCGAGCCTCAGCTCCAGCCGCTGCAACTCCTCGGCGAGGGTCGCTTCCTTCTTCTCGCTCTCCGCGAGCTTCGACTTGAGCGACCCGATCCGGTTCTGGAGGCGCGCGAGGTCCGCCGCGCGATCGGAGGAGGCGGGGGTGACCGACTCCTGGGCGCCGAGAGGGAGCGCCGCCGCGAGCAGGGCTGCGGCGAACCGTTTCACCAGAGCGACTTTCCCGCCGCGTCCTCGACCTCGGCGCCTCCGACCAGCGCCCGGACCGACGCCGTCACGTCGGCGATGCCGGGCGGCCGGTCGGCCCGGAAGGGCTTCGACGAGAAGAAGACGCCGCGCACCAGGTCCGGGTCGAGAGAGCAGTGGTCGCCGCTCCACACGTCGTGGTTGTCCTCGAACACGCTGCCCGTCGGCACGCCGAGCGAAGACTGCCAGGAGACCCGGTAGCCCGGGCGGTTGGTGACGATCAGATCGGGGATCAGGCGCGGATCGAACCGCTTGTACACGTCTTCGCGCTTGAACACGCGCGAGACCGCCTTCTCGCCGTTCTTGGGGTCGACGAGAGCGGTCAGCCTCGCGACGAGCTCCGCCCGGAGGGCCTCGTACTCGGCGCCCGGCGCGACGATCCCGCCCGCTTCGCGCCCGGAGAGATTGACGTAGACGTCGCCGAGGCCCATCGCGTAGGCCTTCGACTTCGACCAGTCCACGGCTTCCCAGAACTGGCCGCGCGAGAAGAGCGCCTCCAGGTTCTGGCGCCGGGCGCTGCCCTTCAGGACGAGGTAGCCGTTCTCGACCAGCCACGAGTTGTAATTGACCGAGCGGCGCCAGGTCGCGAAGCCGTGGTCCGAGAGGACGAGGAAGATGTCGTCGGGCTTGAGCGCTTTCGCGGTGTCGCCGACGATGTCGTCCATCGTCCGGTACGACTTCTCGATCGCGTCGCCGTACTTCTCGGCGAGCTTCGCGTCGTAGGCCGGGTGCTCCCGGTCGCGCAGG